>CAZIDI010000015.1:0-15403 GCA_964537805.1 uncultured Muribaculaceae bacterium
GTTTTCTATCAACTTTTACTTTGGTTTCGGATAACCATCGTTATCGCACCATTAGAAAATCAACAAATCCTTATAAAACAAGGGTTTGTTTTTATTTTAAAATAAATTACTATTTTGCAAAAACAATACATATAGTTAATAGTTAGTGTGAATTAACATATATAGACTACATAATTATATCTCCAAATGGTGATGTTGTTATTAATAATAAGTGCTATATTGTGTTAAAAATTATTCTGGAGAAGTTAAATGAGATAGTGAATCAAGAGATATGAAATTTTTTGATTTAGATAATTTACCAATGAATCAAAATGATCCTGATTTAATAGAAATTTATAAAAAATCTTTAAATAGTAAATCTTAATGATTTTTTTAAAAATGAATTTTTGACAATAACTTAAAAATATGATATTATGAATATGTCAAGGGAACTTGCATAAAATAAAAAAAGGGAAATACTTAACTTTCGCATGTTGAGTACTTACCCTAATAAGAGTTTGTACTTAATCTATTGCAGATTGAGTACTATTTTTTTATACATAGAATCATTAAAGAGACTATTAATAAAATGATAATTAATATTAGAAATGAGATTAGTAAATCCTTTTTCTTCAAAATATTAAGTCTCCTTTCATAAGAAAGTTGGCAAGCACTTAACAATTAAGTTTTCCCTATACGCATTATAACAAGCGCTTGTTTTTAATATAATAGGTTTATACTAAATTTTGATAATTTAGTAAACATACTTATAATAAAAAGGAGTTTAAAAATTAGTATATGTATAAAAAGGGTGAAAAAATGCAACCGGAGATTAGAAAAAGAAAAGTAGAAGATAGTGAAGAATTGGCACACGCGATTGCACTTGTTTGGAATACAACTTATAAAGGAATAGTAGATGATGATTTTTTATTAGGACTATTAAATAGTGAAAAACAGTCTGCAGAGAGATTAAAAAATAATATAAACGAACAACCGAACTATTATGTCTTAACATTCCAAAATAAAATAATTGGATGGATATATTTTACATTAGATAGTGATAAATATGAAGATTCCGCAGAAATTCATTCTTTATATATTTTAAAAGAATACCAAAATAGAGGTTATGGAAAATTACTATATAATTATGCAGTTGAAAATATAGTAAAAAATAAAATAAAGAGAGTGATAATTGGTTGTTTGTAAGGGAACCCATCTAATGATTTTTATAAACATCTTGGTGGAAAATTTATAAAAACACAATTATTTAGGGAAAAGTATTTAGAAAATATATATTTGTTTGAATTATAATGGTTAAATTCAATTATTGATTTGACTTTCTTTTGCTTTGTGATAAAATGGTTCTTGTTACGTTTTAAGAAAGAGGAAAAGTATGAATAAAAAAAGAATTTTTCCTGTAGTGACTGCATTATCGTTAACCAGTTTACTTTCTACTTCAAAAGTAGATGCAGCACCAATAGAGAAAGATACAACAACTTATGAAGAAAGTATAGATAAAAACCAAGGCCTATTTTCTATACCAGAACTGGATTTAATAAGTGTAAGTGATACTTTAGGAAATAAAAAATATTATTTTGTAAACTTAATTTATGATTCTCAAAAAGGAGATTGGAAATACCAATCTATTACAAAGCCAAACCTTGATTTTGAAAAAGGCATCCCTATTTTAAAAGAAACAGAATATTACTGGATTCCAGATTCTACTTATCCAGTTTCTCTTATCAATTTGCAAGAGATTGTTGAGATGAGTGGCTATGATCCTTTAGCATCTTATACTATAGGGGAACTCGAAATGATGGAAGAAACTTTTAGTAGTTTTAATTTTAATCCTTATTTATACCTTCAAGATGTAGAGTTTTCTATTGATAATATATTAATCGTAGGAAATGGAGAAAATGTTTCTATTTATGATCGAAATTATTGTTTAGCCTTAGAAGAAAATGTGAATAATGAGGTAAGAACGGAACTTTATTTTTATAATTTAATGAATTTTAAAAAAGGGTTGAAATGTAATTGTGGCATTACTTTAGAGGAAGAACAAATTTTAAGAAGCCAAAATGATTATTCTTATATGGATACAATATATATTGAAAAAGAAACTTCTTTATGTAGTTGGAATACTCTAAAAGAGAATGATTTTACTGTTTATAATGCATATGATTATTTAAATGAGGAGCAAATAGAAAGAGGCTATATCTACTACTATGAAATTGAAGAGCTTATAAAGAACACTTCTTCTTTCGAAAATGAGGAAATTGTATTATTAGCATTAAATAGATAGGATATAATATTTTTGAAAAGAAGAATCTTTATGAAGAAAAAAATAAAAATTATTTTGATACAGTGTCTTTAAATTATCTACATGGTGGAATAAATGAAGATAACGTATGTTTTAATGAAAAAACAAAAGAAACATACTTAATTGATTATGATGATTTCTTAGTAGGGGATACTTTGTATGAATATGCAAGAATGTTTCAATATGAAATTCCGGCCTTTCAAATAA
Organism: uncultured Muribaculaceae bacterium; assembly: GCA_964537805.1. Lineage (GTDB taxonomy): Bacteria > Bacillota_I > Bacilli_A > RF39 > UBA660 > MGBC108787. The sequence continues at coordinate 2,507 of CAZIDI010000015.1, forward strand.
TTAAAGAAAAATATTATCCTAATATAGAAGAAAATAGTATATTTTTAATATATTTACTTAGAAACTATTTACTTGGTTATTGCTTTGAAAAAGAAAATGGTTTTGCTTGGGAAAATTCTTCTAAGAATTATCACCGTGTTTTAGAAAAGCTAAAAGAGTTTAAAATGTTTTTTAACAAGTAAAATAATTCTTAGTTATCATTAGAAATTGCATTTTGAAAAAATTTGTTATAAAAATATTTGAAATTTATAATAAATGATTATATACTTAATTTAAGGTGTTACTAATTTTGGATAACGTCTATAAGGTTTTCGGCGCTATATTAGCGTCATTTTTAATGTTAAAAGCAATATAATTACGATTAGCAATATTATTACTACTTTAAGAAAATGAATCTGTTTCATAACCTTACTTCCTTTCTCTCTCAAATTCAAGCCAAAACCCCCATTAAAAGGACAAAATCCATAAGGCAGATGCCCAAATTAGTAACACGAGTTGCTATTATATAGACTTTAATTTCAATTAAAAGCAATTCGACAAAAGAACATTTTTTAATTCTATTTTTTAGGCTTTTTTCCTTTTCCTTGAAAACTATGATAAAATAGTAATAGAAAAAATAAGGTGGGTCATATGAAAAGTAGTAAAAAGTTAATCAGCTTTGTAGTTCCTTGTTATAATTCCATGGATTATATGGAACGTTGCATTGAATCATTATTGGTATTAAAAGAGGATGCGGAGATTATCATTGTAAATGATGGTTCTACAGATAACACGAAAAAAATTGCCGATGAGTATCAAAAAAAATATCCAAGTATTGTAAAAGTCATTCATAAGGAAAATGGGGGCCATGGAAGTGGTGTGAATGCTGGTCTTGCTAAAGCTACTGGGGAATACTTTAAAGTGGTAGATAGTGATGATTGGCTAGATGAAGATGCTTTAGTTCTATTGATTAGCAAAATAAAAGAACAGAAAGAAAATTTTGTAGATTTAATTGTATGTAACTACATTTATGACCATTTGTTTGAAAATAAGCAAAAAGTGATGTCTTTTAAAAATGTATTTCCGATAGAAAGAACGTGTACTTGGAACGATTTAGGCCATTTTAAAACAAGTCAATATATGATTATGCACGCCTTAATTTATAAAACTAGCATTTTAAAGAAAAGTAAAATTCAGTTACCAGAACATACTTTTTATGTAGATAATATTGTAGCGTATCAGCCTCTTCCATTTGTAGAAAGTATTTGCTATTATGATTTAGATTTATATCACTATTTTATTGGTAGAGAAGGTCAATCTGTAAACGAAAGTGTTATGATTAAAAGAGTAGATCAACAAATTAAAGTTACCAAGATAATTGCTTCTTCTCTAGATTTGGATTGCGTAAAAAAAGTTTATCCAAAGTTATACACTTATTTATTACGAATGCTTTCGATGATGATGACCATTTCTTCCATTTATTTACTGATGAAAGGGGACAAAGAATCCTTAGAAAAAAGAGAAAAATTATGGGAATATGTTAAGAAACTTGATGGTTCTATTTACAAAAAATTAAAGTATTGTAAATTGGCGGGGCTTACGTATTTGCCAACGAAAGTGGGAAGTTTTATTACTTTGAAAGGGTATAAAATTGCCCAAAAAATCTATAAATTTAATTAAGGAGAGTACTTATGCACGAACATAATCACAGTCACGAACACGAAAACATTAAATTAGCATTCTTTTTAAACTTAGGATTTTCTATTTTTGAGTTTATCGGGGGATTTTTAACAAATAGTGTAGCCATTGCTTCTGATGCTATACACGATTTAGGGGATTCTTTAGCTATTGGTGTATCTTATGCTCTTGAAAAACTTTCTCATAAAAAAGCAGATAAGAAACTAACCTTCGGTTATAAACGTTATTCTTTATTAGGAGCATTCTTTACATCTATGATTTTAATTATTGGTTCTTTTATTGTTTTAATAAATGCAATAGAACGTATTGTAAACCCTATGGAAATTCATTTTACAGGAATGCTTTTATTTTCTATTTTTGGTATTCTTATTAATGGCTATGCAGCCTATAAAACAAGTAAGAGTTTAAGTTTAAATGAAAAAAGTGTAAATTTGCATATGCTTGAAGATGTATTAGGTTGGATTGCCGTTTTAATTGGTTCTTTACTCATTAAAGTAACGGGTTGGAATGTAATTGATCCCATTCTTTCGATTGTGATTTCGGTTATTATTGGTGCTAAAGCGTGGAAGAATTTTTATGAAGTTACCAAGGTAATAGTGGAAAGTGTTCCTGATGATATCGACATAGAGGAAGTAATAGAAAAAGTAAAAAAGGTTGAAGATGTAGTGGATGTGCATCACGTTCATATTTGGAGTTTAGATGAAGAAAGTATCTTTTTAACTATGCACGTGCAAGTGGATAAAAATGTTACGAAGAAAAATTATGAAGAGGTAAAAAAAGAAATTAAAAAGGTTTTAAAAGAAATAGGAATTGGACATTCTACCATTGAACTTGAATATGTTTTGTGTGAAGAGGAAAGCTGTTCGTAAAAATTTGTTTTTTTTCATATAATATGCTATAATGTACTAGTTTGAGGGTGAATGAATTGATAAAAACTCAAAATCAAGAATTTGATACTCTAATAAGAGATATTGTAAATAATCCTAATTTTAGAGAGTTGGATAACGAAATGCATCATGGTATTTCCCGTTTTGGACATTCTTATCGTGTTGCAGAGGGCGTCTATAAATTAACGAAAAAATTACATTTTAATTATAAAGAAGCAACTAGGGCAGCACTTTTACATGATTTTTATTTTAATTATCAGTTAGAAGAAAATGGGGAAGTAAAAAACTTAGTAGAGCATCCTAGTATGGCTTTACTAAATGCTAGTAAGTATTATGAATTAAGCGATATGCAAAAGAATATGATAGTATCCCATATGTTTCCTTTATCTAAGGAACTTCCAAAATACAAAGAAAGTATTTGCATTACAATCGTAGATAAAGTAGTGGCGGTTTATGAACAACAAAGGTATAAAGTAGGAATGAAATTAGGGGTATATTTATTATTTGCATTTAATATGCTAACGTTACATAAATAGAAGATTACGAAGTTGTAGTCTTTTTTTGTTTGTGACTTATTTTACTTTTGATATAATAGTAGCAGTGAGAGGTATATGTGATTATTATATGAAAGAAAGTTTTAAATATTAGAAATTTAGGTATTTTATTTATTATTATTTTATCTTTAAGTATATTAATTTGTTTTAAAACCTGTGTTTTTGCTCAAGAAAATAATGAAAAAGCATTAAATCATATTATGGATGTTGGTACTGATGTTTTTGTAGAGCATGATAGCAATAATAATGATATTTTTTTACTTACTGCAGACGGAGAAGAAACTGTTGTCTATAAAATAATTAAAGTAAAGTATACTGCAAATAAAATATGAACTCGAGACGGGCTGTATATTGATGATTTAACGAATAAAATAGATGCAACTGCACCAGAAGATTATATTCCTGTAAAAGAAAATGAAGTCTATTTTGTACGTTTATATGGTATTGGTGATATCTATAAAGGAATAAATGGAAATGAATGGCATATTACAGCTCCAATTGTTTATTTCGATGATAATGGAAATTGCGTTGGATATGCTCTTTCTCAAACCTATAGTGCAAGTAAATCTGGAGTAGAAATTACCATTCCGGCTGGCGTCACTAGGATGTATATCAGTAATTATAATAATCAAAATATATCTATTCAAAAAAATGAATATTAAATAAAGAGGAATTTGATGTTATAAAAAACAAGCAAAATGAAATTTTAGATTATGCGGAAACCAATTACAAAGATATAAAATCTGATCCAATCTTGTACAAAGATTTAGATAAAGCCTATATTACTTTTGTTAATGATGATGCAAGACCAGATATGGATCAATTTGCGGATTTATTTATTTCTAAAGATGTTCCTTTATGCTTAGCAACTATATATGATAACTTGTTAAATACAGGATCTAATTTAGTTGAAACCAGGCTTGAAACCGCACTTAGAGTGCAGAATGCTGGTAAGGAAATTTTAGCACACAATGCACCAGTCGTAACATCTAAAACGATAACTGATTCCAATTTTATGTATAATTATTTTGTTGTACAAAAACAATTATTAACAAGTTGGGGTTTAGATGTAAATGGAATTATATTAGCAGGTGGAAGTGGTCAAATTACGGGAAGTCCAATTACAGCAAAATGGACAAGTGCACTTTATAAATATTCTGATTTATTAGAAGAAGAGAATGAAGAAATATCAAATTCAGCATCTAATAACGAACTCAAAAATAAATTTTATTTAAAACAAATTATAGTTATTTTCAGTATAATAATTGTATTAATATTAGTTTTAATTTGGATAAAGGAAAAAAATAAAAATAATGTTAAATTTTGCTATAATTATATTATAAATAAAGGAGAAGATAGAAAAAATGGAAAAAGCAAAAGTATATTTTACAAGTAAAATTGATGGAAAAAGTTTAGTAAAACTATATGATGCATTAGGGGTAAAGTTAGAAGGAAATGTAGCCGTTAAACTTCATTCTGGAGAAGAAGGAAATCAAAATTATATGAAACCAGAGTTTGTAAAACCAATTATTGAGTATGTAGGTGGTACGGTTGTGGAATGTAATACGGCGTATGAAGGAGCGAGAAACACAACAGAAAAGCATATGGAATTAATAAAACGTCACGGATGGAACAAATACTTTCAAGTAGATATTTTAGATAGTGATGAGGAAGAAGTATTAGAAAATCCAAATGGAGTGGTTATTCAGAAAAACTTTGTAGGAGCAAAAATGAAAAATTATGACTCTATGTTAGTTTTATCCCATTTTAAAGGACATCCGATGGGAGGTTTTGGCGGAGCCATTAAAAACATCTCTATTGGACTTGCTTCTAGTAAGGGGAAAAACTATATTCATTGTGGAGGAAAAGAAAATGTAAATATGATGGAAGCAGATCACGATTCTTTCTTAAAATCTATGGCAGATTCTGCTAAAACAATTGCTGATTTTTATAAAGATAAAATCGTTTATATTAATGCAATGGTAAATATGTCTGTGGATTGTGATTGCTGTCATATAGCAGAAGATCCTTGTATGAAAGATATTGGTATTTTAGCCTCTTTAGACCCAGTTGCTCTTGACCAAGCATGCATTGATTTGGTTTACAATAGTACTGATCCTGGACGCGATACTTTAGTAGAAAGAATTGAATCAAGAAATGGACTTTTAACTATTAAAAGTGCTGAAGAACAAGGAATGGGTAGTCGTGAGTACGAACGAATCAACATTGATTAATTCCTATACATTTTAACGTGTTTTGTGTTAAAATGTTCTTGTGTTCCCGTAGTTTATTTGGATAAAACGAGGCCCTCCTAAGGCTTAGCGGACAGTTCGAATCTGTCCGGGAACACCATTTTTATGTTATAAATTTATATAAATTTTTTAAAATTTAGAAGTTATGGGGTTTAAGGAAGGGAATATAGATGGAGCAAGTTATATGTGTTAAGAAATTAATAGATAAAATAATTTATAATGAAAATCTATATCCAGGAGATAAAATTTCTTATGATAGGCTTGTTGAAATATCAAAAAAATATAATATTACTCCTTATACTTTAGCCGTATGTATATTCGGAATAACGCAATCACAATATCAAGCCATACATTCTAAAGCCTCAAATGCCAATAATTGTATTATATTAAAACATTTGATACCGGAAATGAAAGAAAATGCAATAGGTTTTAGAAATGTAATTAAGGAAAATGAAAATTTGACAGAGGGTAGTCTTATAAATTATGAGCAATTGCAATGTATATCTAATAAATATAATATACCAGAAAAAATGTTAGCTGTTGATGTTTTACAAATTTCAGAATATTCATATAGAAAAATTAAAAATAATCCTAGTGCAAATACGGCAGTTTTTTATCAAAATAAGTTAATAAATAGCCAAACTGCTCAAAAAAATGAAGAAATAAATTCTTTAAGATGGGAAATATTAAGAAATGAAAATTTAAAAATGGGTGATAAAATAAATTATGAGCAATTAGTTCAATTATCGAAAAAATATAATATTGAGGAAAAAGAACTTGCTTTATCTATTTTTGGAATTACATTAAGTTCTTTTTATCATATAAAGTCTGAAAGAAAAAAGAATGCAATTATTTTAAATGGTTTTTTAAATGATGAAGAATTAAAAAAAATTTTAATTCAAATTTTAGATTTGGAAGATATTCAACCTCATACAAAGATAAACTACAAAATTTTGCAAGAACTTTCTGAAAAATATTTTATACACGAAAGAATATTGGCATTATATGTTTTAGGAATAACTGAAAATCAATATTACAATATGAAATATAATCCAGAATATATATTAAAAAATGGGAAGCAAAGACCAAGTTTAGAAGAATTACAAAAATTAAAAGGTAAAATATTTGAACAAGAAAAATTATCAGTTGGAGAAAGAATATCTTATAGTGAAATAAAAAATATACAAGAAAAATATGGACTTATTATAGATGATTTGTTGTATATTTTAGGAATCACAAAATATGCTTATTATTTTATAAAAAGTAAAAAGAATTATAGTTCCATTGTTAAAGATATGGATACATATTTTATTACTCAAATTTTATCAGAAACAATGCCCAAAGAGAGATTCTATACAAAAATGGAGATAGAACAAATTTGTAAAGCCAATAATATTTCTCTGCAAGATTTTTTTGATTATATTTTAGGAAAAGCAGTATATTTTGGATATGATACATATGAAAAACTATTAAATAGTAAAGGAAAAATATGGATGGGGGATAAGTGTAAATTATCAAATGATTTTATTAATAAAAATTTAAATTTAATTAGAAAAATTGCACGAAAAGTAAGTCATTATATTTATTATAAATATAAGAGTGAGAAAAGAAATTTAGAAAAGGAAGATTTAGAACAAGAGACTTATATTGTAATATTAGAAACTTGTGGAGATTTAGAAAAAAATTTTGATAATGATGAACTTTCTAGAATGATTTATTTAAGAGCTAGAGCTACAATTTTAAAATTTATTGATGTTGAATCAAAAGATGTTAGCATATTTGGGTATTATAATAATTCTCAAAATAGAAGTATTAAGGGAAATGGAAAAAATACAGATTTAATATTGAAAGATGAGCATGCCAATACGGAAATGGAGGCATTGTATAATTATGAAAATGAGTTTGAGAAAACTTCTATGATGAGATATTTGTCTAAACTTTTAGAAGAGGGGTATGATCAAAATATCGCATTGGAAAAAACGGCTAGTGTATTTGATATTGATCAAAGTGTAATGCTTGATTTACTTAAAAAGGAATTATTAGAAAAAGAGAATATTAAAATAACCAATAGTGGGCAATATGTTTTGACACTAACAAAATAGTATAAAATCAACTAAAATTATGAATACCATTATAATTTTAGACTATAAGTATTATTCCTGTTGTATCTAATATGTTATCAAGTTATTTTTATATACAAAAATAACTTTTCTTTTTTAAAACTATAAAACATATACTATATCAAAATATATTTTTCAAGGAGAAAAAAATGAGTAAAGATAATAATAATGTAGTAAGTCAAGATTATGTTTCAGAAATCGAAAAAAGGTTAAGTTTTTTGGATTATTTAAGTGAATATTATAAAAATGTGAATAATGTAAATGGCAAATTAAGAGCCAGTTTACTTTTTGCACCCTTTGTTTGTATTCCACTTGTTCTTCCTCCTATGGTTTGTGCATTTTCAAGTTATGATTATAATGAATTAGTTACTTTTTTAGGAGAAAATATAAAATATGGATATTATATAACAATATTAGAAAGTCTGTTTTTAGTTCCTATAGGGGGAATTATGTCTCTTACTGATTATTTTTATAACTACAAGCGTAGTTTAAAAAGAGAATCTGGAGTACAAGAAGAAAAAGAAGGATTAAAGCAGTTATTACAAAAAAGAAAAGAATGTTTAGAACTTCAAAGAGAAGAAGATGATACAATTTCAAATGTAGATGAAATAGGCAAAATGTATTATGCCATTGGCTATCATTATAAAAAGTATTTGAAATACTATCAAAAAGGAATATTATGTGAAAAGTTACAAAAATGGTATAGTGAAGAACAAATATTGGAGATAGAAAATGATTATGAAGAAAAAGGATTTGCAAGAATACGAAAAATAGATAAAGGTTGTAAATAAATATTTAGAGAAAATATGCTTAATTTTGAGTGGTTAATAATGTAAAAACTTTTTTTGCGAAAAACTTTTTTGCAAGAAAACACACTTGCAATTTTTTTTCATATACTATAAAATGGTAATGGTTCGCGTGCGAACTAAAGGTGTGTATAATTTATGAGATTCGAGTTTAGCCAAGTTTTAAAAAGTTTGAATTTACAACTTTTTAAAGTAATAAGTAAAAGTCATAGAGAGTTAGGAATTGATTTAACGCCGATTCAAGGAACGATTATTATTGCTATTTCAGAAAGTAGTGAGACTTTATGTCAAAAGCAGATGAAGCAGTTTGTTTCTTGTAATAAATCAACGCTTTCTTCTATTTTAAATACGATGGAAAAAAAAGGCTTGATTTATAGAGTAGTGGATGAATTGGATACAAGAAAGAAAGTCATTGAGTTAACAGAGAAATCAAAAAACTTAATCAAAAAAATAAAAAAAGATAAACAAGAAATAGAAAAGGGAATGACAAGTGGAATAGATGAAAAAGAATTGGAAACATTTTATCAAACTTTAAATAAAATGTTAAAGAATTTAGAAAGGATGTAATTATATGGGGAAATTATTTAAAAATTTTACTAAAAAGGATTTAGCCTTAATTGGAATGTGTGTTTTGTTAATTGTTTTTCAAGTTTGGTTAGAACTTAAAATGCCTGATTATATGAGCGCGATTACAAGACTTGTAGAGACAGAGGGCAGTAGTATAGGAGAAATTATTTTACAAGGGGCTTATATGCTTTTATGTGCACTTGGAAGTTTAATCTCTGCCGTTATTGTTGGGTATTTTGCTTCTAACTTGGCTTCTAATTTTTCTAAAACATTACGAGATAAAATTTTTACAAAAGTACTACGTTTTAGTACAAAAGAAATGAAAGAATTAGAAACAAGTAGTTTAATTACAAGAACAACAAATGATATTACGCAAATTGAAATGTTGGTTAGTATGGGATTACAAATGATTGTAAAGGCCCCTATTATGGCCGTATGGGCGGTTCTTAAGATTTTGAATAAAGGATTTGAATGGAGTATATTGACTGCCGTTTGTGTTTTGATTTTGCTTACAACTATTGGTATTTTAATGGTAATTGTTTTACCAAGATTTGCTCGTGTGCAAAAGTTAATTGATAAGATAAATGGAGTGACAAGAGAAAACTTAACGGGAATACGGGTTATACGTGCTTTTAATGCGGAAGAATTTCAAGAAAAACGTTTTGAAGAAACCAATGAAAATCTAACGAATATGCAACTTTTTAATCAAAGATGTTTTTCGATTATGCAACCGATTATGATGCTCATTATGAATGGACTTACACTTGGCATTTACTTTATTGGAGCACATTTAATAGAAGCAGCCTTAATGAGTGAAAAAATTACTTTATTTAGTAATATGGTTGTCTTTTCTAGTTATGGAATGCAAGTGATTTCCTCATTCTTAATGCTTGCGATGATTTTTATGATGTGGCCAAGAGCTAATATTTCAGCCAAACGTATTAATGAAGTTTTAATGAAAGAAGAATCCATTCAAGATGGAGCGTTTGCGGGAGATACAAAGGAAGTAGGAACAGTAGAATTTAAAAATGTATCTTTTAAATATCCTGATGCAGATGAGTATTTGCTTAAAAATATTTCCTTTAAAGTAAATAAAGGAGAGACCATTGCTTTTATAGGTTCTACGGGTAGTGGGAAATCAACGCTTATTAATTTAGTTCCTAGATTTTATGATGCAACAGATGGAGAAATCTTAGTAGATGGAGTAAATGTAAAAGAATATAAGCAAAGTATTTTACATAATAAAATAGGATATGTTCCACAAAAAGCAGTAATGTTTACGGGAAGTGTTTTTGATAACGTTTCGTACGGAGATAATGGCAAGGGAAAAGCAACACTTGAAAAAGTAAAAGATGCCATTCGTGTAGCCCAAGGAACCGATTTTGTGGAAAAAATGGATAGGAAATATGATGCCCATATTGCAAGAGGGGGGACGAATGTTTCTGGAGGTCAAAAGCAAAGACTCGCGATTGCTAGAGCGGTAGCCAAGGATCCCGAAATTTACATTTTTGATGATTCGTTTTCAGCCCTTGATTACAAAACAGATGCAACATTGCGTAAAGAATTAAAAAAATACACAAAAGATGCCACTAGTCTAATTGTTGCACAAAGAATAGGGACCATTTTAAATGCAGATACAATTGTTGTTTTAGATAATGGCGAATGTGTTGGGGTAGGAACACACAAAGAATTACTAAAAAACTGTGAAGTTTATAAAGAGATTGCCTTATCGCAACTTAGTAAGGAGGAATTAGAAAATGCCTAGACCAATGGGAAAAAAGGGTCCAAATGTACCTGAAAAATCAAAAGATTTTTTTGGCTCTATGAAAAGATTACTTGCCAATTTAAAACCTTGGAAAGTTTTATTAATACTTTCTATTGTTCTTGCTATGTTTAGTGCCATTCTTGCCCTAATTTCTCCTAATAGATTATCTGGCCTTACTGATGTTATCACGGAAGGAATTACCCCAAAAACAGAGAAGTTAAATATAATGACAGAAACTATTTTTCAAAACCTAAATCAAGAAAATATGCAAGATAAGATGCAAGAAGTAATGATTTCAGAAAATGTTACCTTAGAAGAAAAGGAAACACTAAAACAAATAGCAGAAAAAATGCAAAATGTGACTACAAAAGAAGAACAAATGGTTTTAATAATGCAAATTCCAAGTTCCGTTTTTAGGATTTTACTTGATGATATTACAGTAGAAAATACTCTTATTTCCGTTGAGGATCAAGTTCGTTTCATTGAAATTACTAAAAATATGAATGAAGAAAATGCTTTAGAAGTAATGGATACTTTACCAGAATCAATTTACAATTTAATAAAACCTAGTATAAATATGGAAAAAGTAAAAAGTATAACCTTATTTATTGGTGTTTTATACTTATCAAGTGCTTTATTTAGTTATATTGAAAGTTTTTCTATGACAACGATTTCTAATCGCTTTGCAAAGAAGTTAAGAACAAGCATTAGTACCAAAATTAATAAACTTCCTTTAAAGTACTTTGATTCTCACGAAACAGGAGATGTGTTATCAAGAGTTACCAATGATGTGGATACCATTGCCCAGAATTTAAATAATAGTTTAGCAACTCTTGTTACAAGCCTTACTTTGTTTATTGGTTCTATTATTATGATGTTTAAAACAAATGCGATTATGGCTATTACAGCAATCGTTGCGAGTTTAATTGGGTTTTCTTTGATGACAATTATTTTAGGAAAAAGTCAAAAATACTTTACGAAACGTCAAGAAGAATTAGGAAATATTAATGGGTATATAGAAGAAATTTATTCCGGGCATAATGTGGTAAAAATGTATAATGGAGATACTGAGGCCAAAGAAAAATTTAGTAAATTAAACCACAATTTATATGATGCAAATCGTAAAAGTCAGTTTTTATCTGGTTTAATGATGCCCATTATGAATTTTGTTGGAAATTTTGGCTATGTTGCTGTTTGTATAGTGGGAGCCCTTCTGGTTTCTAATGATATAATATCTTTTGGAGTGATTGTTGCATTTATTATATATGTTCGTTTATTTACGAATCCACTTACGCAAATTGCCCAAGCGATGACTGCACTTCAATCTACGGCTGCGGCTGGAGAAAGGGTGTTTGAATTCTTGGATGAACAGGAAATGACAGATGAAAGCCGTTTTACAAAACATTTAGATAAGGAAAAGGTAAAAGGGGCTATAGAATTTAAAAATGTTCGTTTTGGTTATGAGGAAGATAAAACCATTATCCATAATTTTAGTGTAAAAGTTAATCCGGGAGAAAAAATTGCTATTGTAGGTCCTACGGGGGCTGGTAAAACTACAATGGTAAATTTGTTGATGAAGTTTTATGAAATTAATGGGGGAGATATTCTAATTGATGGTGTTTCCATAAAAGAACTAACAAGAGAAAACATTCATGACCTTTTCTGTATGGTTTTACAAGATACTTGGTTATTTGATGGAACCATAAAGGAAAATATTAAATTTAATAAAGAAAATGTAAGTAATGATGATGTTTGGGAGGCATGTAAAACCGTAGGTGTATCTCATTTTATCAAAACTTTACCCGGTGGGTTAAATGCGGTTGTATCAGATAATGATACAGTTAGTAGTGGACAAAAGCAGTTATTTACGATTGCTCGTGGTAATTTAGAAAATGCTCCATTCTTGATTTTAGATGAAGCAACAAGTAATGTAGATACAAGAACAGAAGAACTTGTACAAAAAGCTATGGATAAATTAACAGTTGGGAAAACATCATTTATTATTGCCCATCGCTTAAGTACAATTAAAAATGCAGATTTAATTCTTGTAATGAATGAAGGGAATATTATTGAACAGGGTACACACGAAGAATTAATGAAACAGCAAGGTTTTTATGAAAAACTTTATAATAGTCAATTTGAGAGTGTATCTTAATGAAATTTGTATAATTTTTAAGATTTTGCTAATTTTCTTAAAAATGGTGAAATTGGAATTTCAAAATAGGAAATTTGTCTAGCAGATTTCCTTTTTTGTGGCTTCAATTTGCCA
>CAZIDI010000016.1:0-15100 GCA_964537805.1 uncultured Muribaculaceae bacterium
CACTGTTTTTATCACTGATTTTATTATTTTTGTATCATTTATTGTGCATTTTCTTCTGAAAATACAATATTTTAAATACTTTTATAATCAATTGTGCACTTTACTTTTTATTTAACGATTTTTTTAATTCTACCCTTAATTTTATGCCCAGGAAATAAACTGATTCTAAAATTTTTCCCTTTTAAATGTGGCAAAACATTTTTTACTATATTTCTATCTTTTATAAGAATTATAAAATGTATTAACAAATAAATCTGCTAATTGTATTCCATAATTAGTTGAGGGATCATAATAAGTTATTTTAAAATCAAAATTTTCTAAGCAAAATTCAGTTTTTAAATAAGTTTCTAAATTATTTAAATCTCCCACCCTTATATTTCTATTATCTACACTCACTATAAATTCCATATTATCATTTATTTGATTTAAATTTAGAAGTGGAACTATGCAATCTTTAAATAGCAATTTAACAGCATAATTAAAAAATATATTAGATTCAATGATATCTTTTTTCATAGATGTTTTATCAAATATTTTAGCACAACCATAAAAAGTATCAACATCCTGTATATTATTAAAGATTTTTATTTTCTCAACATCCGTCATATATTATATGATTTTATTTCTTTATCTAAAGAAATATTTCTATCATCTTTCATGACCTTATTTATTCTTTTATATAGTGATGTTACTTTATTTTTATCTTCTCTAAACACAAAATAACCACCAACTGCAAAATATTTTGTATTGCTATTTTTATGAATAGAATCGCTTTCATCTAAGTAGACATATATTTTCATAGCATCCCTTCCGTATAAATATAATACAAGAATTTTATAGTAAAGTCTATAATAGTTAAACACTTTAACATAATAATACGTATACTATCTTTGGCAACAAATTAAATTTAACTAAAATCAAAAAAACCCACCAAATATGGCAAGGTTTTCAAGAAAAAATATTTCTAACGTTTACTAAATTGTGGTGCTCTACGAGCTTTCTTAAGTCCTGGTTTTTTACGTTCTTTCACTCTTGGATCTCTTGTAACAAATCCAGCAGTTTTTAAAATCTTACGGTAAGAATCATCTCTAGTTTGATCAGAGGTTGCATCATATTTAAGAAGCGCACGGGTAATTCCTAAACGAATTGCTCCAGTTTGACCAGAGAAACCTCCACCTTTAACATTAACTGTAATATCGAATTTATTTTCGTTATTTGTCATTGTTAAAGGTTGTTTTAAATCCATTACAAGTGTAGCGTAAGGCATATATTCATTTACATCTACACCATTAATGATAATGTTTCCTGTTCCACCAGTAAGTGTAACTTGTGCACTAGAACGTTTTCTACGTCCAGTTGCAGTCCAACTTTGTTTACTTGTAGCCATAATACCCTCCTAATCAACTTTCATTTCGGTAGGATTTTGAGCAACGTGCTTATGATCACTACCAGCATAAACAAATAACTTCTTAGCCATTTGACGACCAAGTCTGTTATGAGGAAGCATTCCCTTTACGGCTCTTTCTACCATTTCTTCAGGATAATTTTCAATCATAGTTTTTGCATTACGTTCTCTAAGTCCTCCAGTATAACCACTATGATTATAATACATCTTATCGTTTAATTTGTTACCAGTTAAGTTTACTTTAGAAGCATTTATAATAATTACATAATCTCCACAATCAACATGAGGAGTATAAGTAACTTTATGTTTACCTCTTAAAACTGTTGCTGCTTTTGTAGCGATACGACCTAAGTTTTTACCTTCAGCATCGATTACATACCACTTACGTTCAATATTTTCTTTTTTTTGCATGAATGTTTTCATGAACTTATTTTCCTTTCATTAGTTATCCACACTTTTACTTTCCCACGGCAAAAGCACTTCTAACAAATAAAATGTACCAGTTAAAATTATATGCAACAAACTAAGAAAAGTCAAACAAAAATCGTAAATTTACCTTGAATTCGAGTAGTTTTCCTCTAATTTTCTATATTTTTCTTCTTGACTTAAATCTATTGCACCTTGTATTTTCACATTTCGTGCTAAACGAACACAATTAAGAACCATATAAAGTTCTTCTTTTGAAAACTTATCTAAAATATCTAGATTTTTCCAAATTAAATAAATGATTTTCCTCAATATTAAGATACAACTTTTGTGTTTTTCCCCTCTAGCTTCTTCTCCAATATATCCATAGTCTTCTTCAGTTTCATAACCAGATAAAAGAGAATTACAAAGACTACAATATAATTTCTTAAAATCAATATAAAAAACAACCGCTTTATTTTTCATTAAGTATTGATGTAAAATAACCTTATCATTCATAATAAATACCTTCCAAATATAACCCCTTTGCAGATGCACAAGATAATTGATAATCGAAATTCTCATCTTCTATCATTTGCTTCAACAATATTATATCACACTTTCCTTCATTATAGTCAAGCATTGCTCCTACTAAATTACGTACCATATAACGATAAAAACTTTTCCCACTAAAAATAATAGCAATCTCATTTTCATTTTCTATAAATTCAATATCTAAAATTTCCATATCATAGTTTTCTCTAGTACCAGATACAAAGTTATGAAAATTATGTTTGCCTATAAACACACTCGCACATTCTTTTAACTTATCTATGTTTATCTCCCTATCATATAACAAATAATAATCATACTTTTTAGGTTCATATTCCCCACGCCATATCTTATAAACATATTCTTTCCTTTTAACAGAAAATCTAGCATGAAAATCATCGCTTACTCTTTTACATTCAGTTATATGAATATAAGGATGTACAATAGAATTAAGCGCCGTTTTTAATCTATCGACAGGAATATTTTGTTCTAAATCAAAATGAGCACATTGTCCATTTGCGTGAACTCCAATATCAGTTCTACCGGCTCCTTTTATTATAGTCGGTTTCTTATTTAGAATAGAAAGTGCATCTTCCAATGCTTTTTGGACACTTTCATAATCCTTTAATCTTTGAAAACCATAAAACTTACTTCCATCATAAGAAAATCGAATAAAATAACGCATCATTACACTTCCCTAAAAATTGCTTTTAAAAGTTCTTTTAAATCCGTATAAGGCAAAATCTTTTTCCCACTATCATTTAAATAATTTACAAATTCTACTATCTTTGGCTTCTCCACTAAAGAATACAATTCATTTTCATAAAATGTTGGGTTTTCTAAAACAAAATACTCTCTTTTATTTTCCTTTACAACAATTTTATCTGCCAAATCAAACAAAAATGTGATATCACTATTTAAAAATATAAATGTTTTTTGATACTTCTTCACTAATTTCTTAAATAATTTCTTAAAAAACAACAATTCTTTTTCCATAAAATATATGTCAAATTTATCTAGAATTATAGAACCTACATTTTGAATTAAAAGTATAGCAAGTTCAATTTTTAATTTTTCTGATATAGATAACACATTCATTTTTTTATTTAATATATCCTCTTCTAAATGTACTAATTTTAAACTTGCAAGTAATCGTTTATCTAAACAAGAAGTTTCGTGAAGGATATATTTTCGAACAGTTATAGGTTGATAACTTTCTTTTATACTTAAAATGGAAAACTTATCACTTCCTTTAATATCTTCTATATTTACATTAAAAATTGCATTTATCTTACCAAACTCTATACATTTTTCTATTTCCATAAAGCACCTGCTAACTCTTCTTTAGATAAACAAATTTTATCAATCAGCCCATACAAACGTAACTGAATTGATAAATCCACATAAAAGGGAAGCCCTATACCAAGCCTTTTTAAAAGTTTTTCTTGTTCTAATACTTGCAAAGCCTTTCCCTCTATGGCAATACGCCCCTTATCAAGTACAAACATATAAGCGTAATCTAAAGATTCTTCAATATTGGTGGACACATTTACAATCGTTATTTTATTTTTTTTAGCATAAGCATATACTTTGTCCAAAGTTTTTTTATCTAGAAAACAAAACAAACTATCTACGAAAATAAGGTTAGGTTCACGAAGTAAGGCTTGACATATTAATAAAAGTTTTTGCCATTTCTCTTCTACTTCTTTTGGATTCCTTTTTAAAATAGTCTTTGTCATAAATTTACTAATCATTTTCTTTTGATTTTTCTCTAAAGTATCATAATCGAGTTCTTCTAAAATCGTATTTTTCGTAAATTCACATACATCCAAAACAACTTCTATTTTGCAATTTTTTAGAATATGACCTTTATATTTAACATTCCCCGCAATTGCCTTTAAAAGACTTGTCTTTCCGCTACTTGGTGTTCCGCAAATATACGTATTTACTCCCTCATAAATACTGAGTGTTATACCATCTAGTATTTTATTATTTTGATTTTCTACCTTTAAATCTTTTAATTCTATTAACTTCTTCATAAAACCCACCAACTTATTTAGTATTATACAACAAGTATGGCAATAAAAAAAAGAATTTCTAACAAAATTAATCCAATGTTAAAAAATCCTTTATTAACGTTTTAGATATACCCTCTTGAATTTCCGGGAAATATTGATAAATACTACAACCTAATAATTCTTCTATTTCTAATTGTAAACGAAAAATAGCTTTCCAAGTGTTTATTGTATTTTCATTTATTCTCTTTCGTAAATGTACATCCATTAGTCTTCTCTCAATGGTAACGAATCCACTCGCATCTCCTAAATGGTCAGCAATCTGAATTATTTTATCATAAAGATTATACTCATGTGTATTTAAATAATCTTGAATTTCTTTTCCTTCTTCCAAAGTTACATCCCATAAAGCACAAGAAGAATGAACATCTTTTATAAAAAAGTATGTGTTAAACAATATCTTGCAATCTCTTCTTCTCCGAGTTCGAGCATATAATGATAACCATCAATGATATGTTTTACCCCAATTCCTTTTTTAATTCTTCCTATATCGTACAAAAGACCACAAACATATGCTTTTTCTATATTTAAATTCAGTGCTTTGGCAAGTCTTTCCGCAACAATTGCTACGGAAATAGAGTGTTCTACCCATTTGCCTGGGTTTATCTTTCCTGCTTTATATAACAAATCTTTTGCTTTTTCTCTACTTAACATAAACTTCCTCCATTAAAAAAAGAGTTTTTACTCTTTCGCATCTGGTAATTTAATAATTACTTCATTAGGCAAAGAATACAAATATTTTTCTCTTGCATAACGAGCCACATATTCACTATCTTGTAATTTTGTAATTTCAGATTGTAATGATTCTTCTTGATGTAATAAAGTGTTGTATTGGTCTGTTAACATAGCAATTTCATTTTTGTTCTTTAATACTTGACACATATCTTTAAATACACTTGCTACGATAACCCCAACTAATAAAAGAATAATACTTGATAAAAAAGTTAAACGACGTTTGGTTTTTTTCGTAATTCTTTTCTTCATTACAATCTTCCTATTCTTAAAGAAAATTATAACACCTTAAAATTATTCTTTCAATTTTTTCTTCTTAATTTTACAAAATTTTCGAAATTTTTTACAGTAGATATAACCAAAAAGAAAACCTAAAAAAAGCATTCCTATAAAATAAATATGAATGATTCCATAATTTACCTTATACATAAGTAAAATATAAAGTAAAGAGATATCTAATATATAAACAAAAGTAATAAAGTATTGTATTATTACACTATGTTTTTTAATAATTTTATGATTAAGTAAACTTGTAAAATAAAAGAAAATACCAAAAAGAAAGGAAACTAAAAAAGATAACAATTGAAGTTTATAGTTCATTATTTAAATAACTTACTAAAAAAACTTTCGTGATTTTGTTTTCCTTCTCCATCTAAGTAAGTAAAACTAACGATTTTTCCTTTTATTTTCACATTACCATCGTGAGTATCTAATTTTATAATTTCAAGATTACTTCCTTTTAAAAGAATAATTCCCATATTACTTTCCATTAAAAATTCTTCATTATCAAAACTATCAATTTTTTTAATTCCCGTTAAGAATATTTCTCTACGATCACTAATTTTTAACTCATGCCCACCTAATATGAGATTGTCCACTGCTTGTTCCATTTCTACCACGCTCCTAGTTAAGAGTATGAAAAAGCAAAAAAAATATGCACAAAAAAATCTAAATTTTTAATTTTTAAAATTAATTCTATAAATACGATTCTCACCCCACCCTCCTGTACCAGAAACACAGTTTCCTTTGGATAATTTAAATATTGCAACATTATATTTATGTGCACCGCCAGCAGTAATTAAACCAGTATATAATATTTGTACTCCGTCAGTCGAAACAGATGATTGATGGCCTCCCATAAAAAGAACAAACTCATCTTCAGTTGCTGTATAAGATAAAGAAAAAGTTGAAGAACTACCACCACTCTTAGAATATACCAGTGTAACACTTTCTAATCCTATTTCATCTAAAATATTAGGCATCTCATCTTCAGTTGTACTCACAAACGATACATTACATTTTGTATCTTGTTTAAATCCACTTATTATTACATCCCATTTATTGTAATCCCATTCTCCTGTTGCTCCATTATCACATGTTACTGTTACTATATAATTTCCTTTTGCAGGAATTGTTTCTTGGCTAGTTCCATTTACCTTTATTGCAAGAGTTATATCACTTTTAAAAGAGGGTACTTGTCCTTTTAAAACATTAAATTCGCGTCTTTCTTCATATAAGGCAAATGTTCTGTATATAGTTATACCTCCAATAAGTAAAATTACTCCTATTATACTTCCTACTATTATTCTTCTCTTTTTATTTTTGTTCTTTGTAAACTTTACTAATCTCATATATTATCTCCTAAAAATTACGCACATCGCATACTATTTTTCTATTTAAATAATATTACGCATATCGCGTATTGTCAAGAAAATTATTACGCGTAATGAGAAAATTTATTTAGGTGATATTATGATAAATAAAATAATAAGAACTATGAGGAAAAAATCAAAATTAACTCAAAAACAATTATCTAAAATATGTAATATTGCTAATACTACCTTAAGTGGATATGAAAGTGGTTATAGAGAACCATCATTTGATACACTAGAAAAAATAGCAAAAGAATGCGGATATCAAATTATATTTAAAAATGAAGCTACTAACGAAATCCTAACATCAAAAAATATAGATAGAAAAGAAATTTAACCCACAAAAAAATCTAGTTCCCTAGATTTAATTTATTATTCTTAAAAAGTCTCCATAGGTTTATTCCTCTTCGCTTGGTTTGTTATATTCTTCTAAGATAGCGCTTTGAAACATATTACGAACATCGGTATTAATTGGATGTGCTATATCTTTATATTCACCTGTAGCTGTTTTTCTACTAGGCATAGCGATAAATAAACCATTATCTCCTTCAATAATACGGATATCATGAATAGCAAATGCATCATCGATAACGACAGTGGCAATTCCTTTCATTCTGTTTCCTTCTCTTTCAAATTTACGAACTGTTACTGATGTAATTTTCATGTTTACTCTCCTTCTAAAGTTTTCTTATTTTCTAGTAACTTAATATTATTTTATGATAAATTGGAAAAGTTATCAAGAGTTTTTATAAATACTTGATACTAATTTCACCTGTTGCTATATCTGAATACGTAAAACTTTTCTCAACTCCACCTTCATTTACTGTAAAAATACTTGGATATACATTTGAAATATAGCCATTTACTTTATAATTTTTATTACGCATTCCAAAAACAAAAATTTCTACATTTTGCTTTAAATGCTTTTTTACTTCTGATTTTATAGTATCTAAATTCATATTCTCCTCCTTTATCTAGGATACCCGACATACATAAGTCCATTAGAAATGATTCCACCCATGCCATCACTTCCATACTTTGTTTTTTCAAGTAAGGAAATCAAATCAATTTCTTTATTTCTTTCCGTAAGAGAAAGTGTTGTTGCAATAATCGCTGGATCTAGGCAGTGAATATTTACTCTTTTTGGACTGGAGGCAAAATTGGCCCCTGCTTTTATTAATTCTTCATAATTGCTCTGACAAGCCCCCGCAATAATCACTAACTTTTCGTGGCTTTTCTCATACTTACGACACTCTTTTACTGCTTTCACAAAATTTTCGGTATTTTTATAGTTATGAATATCATCTATTCTCCCCTTTTTCTTGTAATAAGCATCGTGTCCCGTAATAATAACAATATCTGGTTTATATTCCTCTAGTAAGTCACGTATTTTAGTAGGAATCTCTACCTCACTTATTTTTTTACCAATAGCAAATATATTATGTTTTTTATAGTAAGCCAAACATCTTTCTAAATATTCACTATCCCCATCAATATGCATTGTTTTAGGGGGTAAATAGAAATATTCACTTCGATCTAAAGAATCTTCCTCTTCCTCATTTTCTTCCATTCTCAAATTTTCTTGTTCTTCTTCTGTTGCTATCGTTACATCTTCTAACTTACTATCCGCATACAAACGAACATCAATTCCTTTAAGATAACACATATCTCCTTTAATGTTCATAACTTTAAATAAAGTATCGTGATTATAACTTTTACGAGTAACAAGGTCCCCTTTTTTAATAGGCATTTTGCTTCACCAATATAGTATATGCATAAAAACTATTTTTTTGCCTATTATGAAAATAACAAATTTGAAATATTAGTTTTTTATATATTGATTCACTAACTTTTTAAAATCTTCCTTACTAATCTCTTCTGCTCGTATATTTTCTTGATATCCTAAACAATTTAAAATATCTTTTACTTTCTCCCAATTATATTCCTTTAAATTATTTCTTAATGTTTTTCTTTTATTTTGGAAGGCATTTTTAATAAACTTTAAATAAAATTCTTTATTTTGAACACTCGTGTTTTCTTTTTTAATTAACTTAATCACAGCACTATCTACCTTTGGAGTGGGAATAAAATTTTCTTTTCCGACTTGAAACAAAAGAGAAGCATCGTATTCTAAATCAACATACAAAGTAAAAGCGTTGTATTCTTTGTGTTTTGCCTCCGCAGTAATTCTTTCTGCAAATTCTTTCTGTACAAGAAGTACAATCTCTTTAGAAATACCTAGTGCAATTAACTTGCTAATAATAGGAGATGTAATATAATATGGTATATTCGCAACAACATATAAATTTTCATAAGGAATATCTTTTATATCCCCTAAAACTTCTCTTTTTAAAAAATCATCATAAATCATATGGCATTTATCATTTTCAAGTGGATTTAAATATTCTTTCATCCGTTCATCAATTTCATAACACAATAAATAAGCATTCTTTTTTAGTAAATGTTTGGTTAATGCTCCCATACCGGGACCAATTTCTATAATCAAATCGTTCTCATTTACGGAAACACTCGCCGCTATTTTATTTAAAACTTCTTCACTTTTCAAAAAATTTTGACCATACTTTTTCTGTGCTTTTATATATTCCATAACTCCTCCAATTTAAAAAATGGCTTATTGCCATCCATTTCTTAATACATCATAAGTAACAGTAGAACGTCCTACTTGATACGCATAGGCTTCATTTGATGTAAGTAAATCTAAATCGTTTCCTAATACCCCTCTATCAAGTACTATGGCAAGTACAGGATCATTTGATAATTTACTTTTATTTAATCTAATAATAGAACCACAAGGCAAATTTTTACTAGAAGCCACAATTTTTACATTTCCATAAGAAATATCATTATAGGTTTCTGTACCATCTAACACGTTGTATTTCGGTAAACAAGCCAATTTTCCACTACATAATGGACAAGTTGGTAAATAACTAGTTAAATCCCCAGTGAAAGTATCTTTAGCACTATATAAATCATTAGCAATATCTTCTTTTAACTTCATTGCCATCGTAGCCAAATCAATAGATTTATTATAATTATCATTTAATACTTTTGTTTCTTTTATATTATTACTAGATTCAACAAATATAACAAGGAATAGTAGCAACGTAACTTGGAAAATTTTCTTAATTGTTTTTAAAATCTGTTGCATACAACCATCACCTCGCTATTAGTTTTTCTATCAATATTTTACCAAATATGGAGTTAAATGTCAAAAATTCGTTTTATATTTTCATTCGTAATTTGGGCTAAATTTTCTTTTTTTATATTTTTAAGTTCACATAGAAAATCTGCAATAAAAATCACTTTGCTTGGATCATTTCTTTTTCCTCGAAAAGGTACGGGCGTAAGATAAGGACTATCGGTTTCTAACACTATATTATGTACATCAATTTCTTTTATGACATTCTTTAAATTACAATTTTTAAATGTAATGACACCATTCAACCCTAACAAAAATCCCATTTTAATATAAATCTGTGCCGTTTCTAAACTTCCACTAAAAGAATGAATTACTCCTTTTACGTTGTATTTTTTTAAAGAATTAATAGTATCTAAAGTAGCATCTCTAGAATGCACTACTACAGGCATTTTATATTTTTCAGCCATTGCAAGTTGTGATTCAAATAATTTGATTTGCGCCTCTTTATTTTCTTTTCCATAATGATAATCTAAGCCAATTTCCCCAATTGCCACTACTTTTTTATTAGATAAATTTTCCTCAATAAACTTTAAATCACTTTCTTGATAATTTAGAGCTTCTTCGGGATGAATACCAAGTGCTCCATAAATTTCTTCTTTATTAAGTAAAGATAACACTTCTACATTTGATTTATGATCACAACCTGCTACAATCATACGATTTACTTGATTTTCTCTAGATAATTTTATAATTTCATCAATATCTTCATAATACTCTTTAAATAAATGACAATGTGTATCACAAAACATAAGAATCACTCCTAAAACAATATACCAAAAAATAAAAAAGAAGTAAATTTACCTCTCAATCTTCATTTGTTTATGCAAAGCAAGTATTAATGACTCATAAAAATCTTCTTCTATACTTGGATGATTAGAAGCAACAATGGCATTATATAAGTCCTTTTCTAAATCTTCTTTTTTCGTTTCACACACAATTTGACCTTGAAACAAATTTTTTCTAACATCTTCCCCATAAACAATTTCATTGGCCAAATCAATAAATAAACCATCTTCGTTTCTGATAATACTATGGTAATAAGTTCCTTCAAAATAATAAGGTATTAATTCTGTAACTAAACTTGCACGATTTAAAATAGATATAAAATCCCAAGAAACATTGTGGCAATGTCCTGGCATATCATTATTTCTAATATAAGTAGTTGCATCATAATTTCCACGAAAATAATCCCGTAGACTAGAAAAAGAATATTCTCCAAAATGACTATTTAAAATAATCTTTCCATCCACATAGGAAATAGTATTGACATAAAAAGACTGTAATAATAAATTACACTTTTCACGATTTAATCTTTTGTTCGTAGAACAACCTAATAAAAACATACCATCTAAAATATCATAAACCATTTTATAATGACTTTCTTGTAACAAATGATAATAAAGAGAAATATATTGCGGATAGAATGTAAAAATATAATTCCTTAAAGAATGTGCTAAATCTTCATAATCATTTTCTTTGACCATTTCTATCGCTTTAACACTCTCTATATCTATTTTTGTACTTTCTACAAATGCATCAATAAATTTTTTTAATTTCTGATTATTTATTTCTTTATACTTTGTTTCATTTTCATAATAAATACTTTCATAATCCATATTTACTCATTCCTTTGCAAAACCACAAAAAAGTATTATACACAAAAATTCAAAAAAAGGAAGAAAAAAGCAACTAGTTTTTAGTCACTTCTATTCTTTGAAATAAGATTTTTGCTTCATTTAAGTCATATGTGGCATTTTCATTAAATTTAAACGATTGGTCATTAGAATTGATTTGACTTAAAATATTTTCACTTGTTTCTGGTAAAAATGGTTCTATAAAAACTGTACATACTCGAATGGCTTCTATCAAATTATAAAGAACAGTTTCTAATCTATCTAATTTATCTTCTTCTTTAGCAAGAACCCAAGGAGTCGTTTCATCAATGTATTTATTAGAACGACGAAGAACTTCAAATATTTCATCAATAGCAGCACCAATTTCTAAGTTGTTCATTTTTTCTTCCATTTTATCTTCTAAATGATTTACCATTGTAATTAACTCATTATCGACATCTTCTACTATTTTTTTGTTTTCTAAGTGGCTATTAAAATATTTTTTGGCCATTGAAATAGTACGATTTACTAAGTTTCCTAAAATATTGACTAAATCCCCATTAATTCTTTCAATAAGCAAATCTTTTGTAAATACTCCATCTGAAGCAAAAGGTATTTCGTGTAAAACATAATAACGAACCGCATCTACACCAAACTCGTGAACCAAATCATCGGCATAAATCACATTACCACGGCTCTTACTCATTTTTCCATCACTCATAATTAACCAAGGATGTCCAAAAACTTGTTTTGGAAGTGGTAAGTCTAAACTCATTAAGAAACAAGGCCAATAAATAGTATGAAAACGAATAATGTCTTTTCCTATTAAATGTAAATCTGCCGGCCACCATTTAGTAAACTCATCACTTGAGCCATCTGGATCATATCCAATATTCGTAATATAATTTGTTAAGGCATCTAGCCAAACATAGACAACGTGCTTAGGATCAAAATCTACCGGAATTCCCCAATCAAAAGAAGTTCTAGAAACACATAAATCTTGTAATCCTGGTTTTAAGAAATTATTAATCATTTCATTTTTGCGAGCAACTGGTTGTATAAACTCTGGATGGCTTTCAATATATTCTATTAATCGATCTTGGTATTTACTTAACTTAAAGAAATAGGCTTCTTCACTTTTTAATTCTACTTCTCTTCCACAATCGGGACACTTTCCATCTACAAGTTGCGATTCCGTCCAAAAAGATTCACAAGGCGTACAATAAAGGCCTTTATATTCTCCTAAATAAATATCACCTTGGTCAAACATTTTTTTAAATATCTTTTGTACAATTTTTTCGTGATGCTCATCAGTTGTACGGACAAACTTATCATAACTTGTATTCATTATATCCCAAATACTTTTAATTTCACTTGCAACATTATCGACAAACGCTTTTGGAGATATACCCGCTTCTTTGGCTTTTAATTCTATCTTTTCTCCGTGTTCATCTGTTCCCGTTTGAAAATAAACATCAAACCCTTTTAATCTTTTATAACGTGCAATTGCATCTGCTAAAACAATCTCATATGTATTTCCTATATGAGGTTTTCCAGATGTATAAGCAATCGCCGTTGTAATATAATATTTTTCTTTCATAATCATCCTCTTTTCGTAATTAATTTTCATCTCTATTTTTTTCCTTCTTTATAAATTTTTTTATTCAAATAATTATCTATTATTTTCCTTGATGATATACACAAATTTTCAGGTAACTTATCTAATGGAAAGAACCCATAATTAATATGTTCTTCTGTATTCCCTAGGTCAATATTTCCATTATACATCCGTGCTAATACACCGATAGTCACAAAATGAGCATACTGATTAATGTCATCCGCTACAGATATTAATTCTAAATCTGAAACACATAAACCTACTTCTTGTTTCACTTTCCTTACTGCTGCTTCAAAAATAGTTTCTCCTATCTTTACTTTTCCAGATGGCAATGTCCAAGTACCTTCTAAGTGCATATCACTTAATGCTTTATTTGGGTCATCATTTCTTAAAATCATTAAGACCTCATTTGCATCATTCAAAATCAATATTCCAATTCCAACTCCTGGTATAAATATCAACTCCTTTAAAAACAAAAAAAATCATAAATTAAGGGCGAACTTTATATCCGCGGTACCACCTTAATTCATGATTTAATCATGCACTTTGCTTCGTAACGAGAAGTCTCCGTTTTAACTCCAGAACCATCTTCATACTTTTCTTTATATTTACTTTCACCAACGTAAACTCTCTTATCATAAAGGAAAAAGTATTACTCTTTCTTTCTTCATTAATTATCTGTATCTTAGCACAAATTTTGTTTTGCTTCAAGAAATATCTACTTTATTTACTATTAAATTGGCTATCAATTTAAGTAAAAAAATGTTTTCTTCTTTTATTGGACTATCTTGAAATAAAATAAGTAAGCCTAAACAATCTGTAGAAGAAATAATCGGCAAAATAAAGTAGTATCCGCTCTTTTCTTCCTTATTTATTTTATATGTTTGTAACTCACTTTTTAATACACTTTCTCGATTATGAATAAAATGAATCAACTTCATATCTAAATCTGTTTCTTCACAAGTGGGAAATTTATTGGAATAAACAATTTTATCTCTATCTGTAATAAGCAAATTAATTTCATACACTTGAGTTACTAAATTTCCAATTGTATGAATTATTTCTTTATAATCTTTAATTTTAGAATATTTTTTTAAAATCACTTTATCTTCTTCTACAAAAATTTCTAAATTTTCTCCCTCACGAATTCCTAAATTACGACGTATTTCTTTTGGTAAAACAATTCTTCCTAACTCATCAATTCTACGAATAACACCTGTTGACTTCAAAAGTATCACAAACTCCTTCCGTATATTAGTTTGAGTTATTGCAAAAAATTTATTCAAAAGAAAAGGAATTTGTAGAATAAAAAAAATTGCTAATTTACGGTGTATATATAAGAGTAGAGGTTCTTTAAATGAATTATTATACAGAAATTGAAAACTATATTAAAAAGAATGAGGTTAGTAAAAAAGTAAGAGTGCTTGAAGAAAATCAAAGTACTTTAGAAAATTATTGGAATATTGGCAGACTCTTAGTAAAAGCCCAAGGTGGAGAGAAACGTGCTAAATATGGAAATGGCCCCTTATTAAAGAATGGTCAAGTAAGTATACAGAAAAATATGGGAGTGGTTATAATATTACAAATTTAAAAAGATATAGAAAATTTTACTTATGTTTTCGAAAAGGTGCCACAGTGCACCAATTGACATGGAGCCAACTACGATTAGTAATTTCGATACAAAAAGAAAATAAAAGAAATTATTATATCAATTTATGCTTAACTAATAATTTATCGGTACGAGAATTGAATGCAGAAATTAAAAATAATTCCTATGAACGTTTAGTAAATAAGCCCACTAAAATAGAAATCATTACTCCACAAAATA
>CAZIDI010000017.1:0-14855 GCA_964537805.1 uncultured Muribaculaceae bacterium
TCGTAATGAACTAGGTGCTGAATTCTTAGCCCAAATTCAAAGACGTAGTCGTAAATACAACACAGGTACTATTATCATTACCCAACAACCAACCGACTTTGCTGCCCCTAATGTACTTGTACACGGAAAAGCCATCTTTGATAATGCTGCCTATTATTTGATTATGGGCTTACGTAAGCAAGCAACAGAAGATTTAGGCAAATTAATAGACTTAAATGATGCCGAAGTAGAAAGTATTAAATATTATAACCAAGGGGAAGGACTATTTATTTGTGGTAATAGAAGAATGCGTATCAATGTTATAGTTACTCAAGAAGAATTAGATTCATTTGGTACTGGTGGAGGACTATAACAAAGTGAAGTAGGTGAATACCATTGAATTATAATGAGGAAAATACTGAAGAAAATAACGTTCAAAATGAGCAAGAAAAAATTTTACAAGATGCTGAAGAAAATGAATTAAAAGAACAAGTAAATGAAGAACTTGAAAAAGAGGATTCAGAGATTGCCAGCGGTTCTGTAAAAGACGGAAAAGCAACTATAACTCCAGAAGACCTTTCTAAATTATTAAAAAAAGTTGCCATCGGGGCGATAGCAATAGTTTCATTAATACTAGTTGTTGCTATTATTCATTATTTTCTTGATATGGACTTAAAAGGAATAGGAAATACAGATCCTTCCTATTATCCGCAAAATTGTACTCAGATTTATTTTACTTGGGAAAATGAATCTTATACGAAAAAACGTCAAAAGAAAGAAAAAGATTATGTTCCTATAACCGATGCTTCTTTAGTAACTGATTTAGATGAGGATGATCCAGAGTACGGAGAACGTTACTCTTATAAAGAATATGATTTTAATACATATATTGCAGGAATTATTTGGACAGATAATCATAATGCTTTAGATGTGGATAATAATACCGTTTTTGAGGCGATGTCTATTGCTGCAAGAAGTAGATTGGTTGCAGAACTTCCTACGAATTGTGTAGTACTAAAAAATTATAATGAACAAGCCCAAAGCTTTACAGAACTTACAGGAAGTGAAGAAAAATATAACGAAATAAATCAAGCTGTTACAAACTCAAAAGGAATTATTATTGGAAGAAATCAAGAAATTATTTCAGCTAGATATGATATATTTACTTATATTTCCAAAAGAAAAGAAGAAGATGAATCTTTTAAAGATACTTTCTATTATCAAATGACCCATGAAAATGAAGAAAGACAACAAGTTATTCCTGCAGATTGGGTTATAGAAATAGAAGATGAAAAGGGTGCGGAAATTCCTAAAACAAAAGAAAGTAATTTAAGAAAACTAGAATCTATGAGTTTGTATGGTGCAAAATACTTATTAGAACAAGCAGATTCCCAATATGAATTATATCGTGTTTTAGAGTACTATTATGGAAGAGATATTGAATACTATTCTATTGATACAGCTTTTAGTAATGATTATTACTTTAACGGAGGATGTAGCCCAATATCAATGTCAAGTACTTCCTTATCTCGTGAAGAATTTATAAAATGGGCAGAAAATTATGGAAATAGTCACGGAGGAGGAGCAAAAACTTTAGCAGACAATGCGGGTATGATTTATGATATGGCTACATCAAATGGAATTAATCCAGAACTTGTTTTTATAAGAGCTGACGTAGAAGGTTATTCACCCGGTTCTTCTAAAAATAATTATTGGGGCTTAGGATGTACGAATACAGGGGGTTATGACGCATGTATTTCTTATAGTAGTTTATCGGATGGAGTAGCAGGATTTTTAAGTTACATTTCGAAATTTGGTTCTTTAACTGATTTAGTTGGCAAATATGCTTATCTAGGAGATTATTGGTATAATCCTGGAAGTTGGGGAACTGGAGGTTGTGTCTATGCAAGTGCAATTTATGGAAATAATATTCCAGAACGTGTTCGAAATGCTTGTGCTCCAGGGAAAACTTGTACAACCGCAGGTGGTGGAGATTGTGTGCCAACAACAGATGAAGATAAACAGGCCTATTTAGCTTTTCAAGCGCAATCTATGGTTAGTGCTAGAAAGAAAATATTTGGTTTAGATGCTGATATATGTGAACCTACATCTGGAATAGGAGAACCTGGTAAAGGGGCCTGTACAATATGGAAACAAAGTGATTCTAGATGGGGAAGTATAAAACTGGGATCATCTTCTACTACAATGAGTAAATCAGGATGTGCGGTAACTTCACTTGCTATTGCCATATCATGCTCAGGCACAACTATTAACGATGCAGCACGTTTTAATCCTGGAACTTTTGTAAATAAATTAAATAGTACTGGTGGATTTCAAGGCGCTCTTCTTTATTGGGATAATAATGCCACAAAATACTATGCTCCTAATTTTCACTATAGCATGCAAAAGAAAGTAAGTGGTTCTGCTAGTGATAAAGTAAAAGACGTTATGCACCATGCTGGAAATAAGACAAGTATTTTGTTATATTTTAAAAATGAACAACATTCAAGAGGGCATTATGTTGTATTAAAATCTGTATCAGGTACAACTTTTACAGTATATGATCCATCCTCAGGTTCAGTACAAACCTACAGTGCAGATGGTTTACAATCATTTGTTGTTTATAACTATTAAAGGAGAAAAGAATGAAAATAAAAGAGATTATTAAAAATCCAGCTTTTTGGGTAATTTGTATACTTCTTCTATTCGGAGAAATTCTATTAATAATATTAAGTAAAGAAGAAAAATCGGGGTATTTATTACTTTCTAATATTTCCTCTTATACTTGCAATCAAAAAGAATGTAAAGTAGTAGAAAATGAAAAATTATCTGAAGAAAGTTTAGGAAATTTTACAGTATATGAGTCTTTCAAAAATATTGGAACTTATACAGTAAAATATATTAACAAATGGAATTTCTTTGATAGCAATAATAATTGGCAATCCATTTCCGATAGTTTTATTGCAGGAAGTACTGATTTAAGTTTAAAAGTACAAAATTATGAAGTACGTGAAATGAATTTAGAAGAACAAGCCATTTTAGATAAACTTTTAAAAGAAAATAATGTAAATAGTTATTCTAAATTAGAACAAAACGAAGTTGTAGAATACGACTTTAATAAAGATGGCAAAATGGAAAAAATTATACTTGCTTCCAATGCTAGTGATGAGGTAGAGGATGAAAACTTGTTTGCTATCGTTATTAGCATTGTAAACAACAAGTCTTCTATACTTCATCTAGACATCTATAATCAAAATGAAAATTATGAAGTTCCATCCTATGCTATAAAAGGAATTATAAATATTTTAAGTCAAAAAGAAGACCATTTAGTACTTTTAAAAGGTTATTTTAGTGAAGTAGGGAGTCCTACTAACTTTATCTATAAACTAAATAAAAATAAATTTGAAAATATAGTAAATTCCAAATAAAATAAATTGCTAAAAAAGAAATAGTATAGTAAAATAAAAAAGAAATTTGATAGCGGAGGAATGTATTATGAAATTTAGAGTAGAGCCGAAAGACTTTGTTATGTTTATTATTTTTTGCATATTTTTGTTATATTTATGTGCAATCGCTGTATTAAACTTTACCTCATTTTTTAATGAAGGAGAGTTTTTTGGATTAAATCCTTTTCCAGCTTTTGTAGGAGATAATCTAATTTTAACGATGCTTATGTTCTTTATAGCTCTTGTGATTATATTTACATCCGTTTCCTCATATATCTTTGACCGAGAAAAAGGCCATGGGATTGGAATAAACGTAAAAGAAAAAGAAGAAAAAGGGTATTCTAGATGGAGTAAAGATAAAGAAATCAAAGAAGATAAAAATATTGAACATGTTCTTGCTATTGATAAACACGTACAAGCAGCAGGAATTCCATTAATTAACAATGGAAAAGATATTTGGGTAGATAATGGGGAATACCATAATTTAGTTATTGGATCTACTGGTTCTGGTAAAACTGAAACTATTGTTAAACCAATGGTTAACTTACTTGCTAAAAAAGGCGAGAGTATGATTATCACCGACCCTAAGGGCGAGTTATACGAGTATTGTGCGGAATACTTAAAAGAGCAAGGTTATAAAATTATTGTATTAAACTTTAGGGACCCTAAAAATGGAAATGCTTGGAATCCACTTACATTGCCTTACCAAAACTATAAAAATGGCAATGTAGATAAGTCTACTGAACTCTTAGATGACATTGCTTTAAATATTATTCGTGATCCGAATAACAAAAGTGAACCATTCTGGGAAAATAGTGCTGCGGATTATTTCTCTGGTCTTGCATTAGGTCTATTTATGGATGCCAAAGAAGAAGAAGTCAATATGAACTCTATTAACTATATGAGTAGTGTAGGGGAAGAAAGATTTGCAGCAAGCACATACATTAAGGAATATTTTAATTTAAAAGGGCAAGATTCTAGTGCTTATATCTTTGCATCCGGTACTATCAATGCTCCAAAAGATACAGCAGGAGGTATAACTTCCACTTTCCGTCAAAAAATACGTACTTTTGCTTCTCGTAAAATTCTAAGTGAAATGCTTTCATATAGTGATTTTGATATGCGAGATATTGGAAAAGAGAAAACAGCTGTATTTATGATTATTCACGATGAAAAAACAACTTATCATAGTTTGCTTACCATCTTTATTAAACAATGTTATGAAACTTTAATTGATGTTGCGAAAGAAAATGGAGGAAAACTACAATATAGAACAAACTTTATCCTAGACGAATTTGCCAATATGCCTCCTTTAAAAGATGTGGACTCTATGGTTAGTGCAGCAAGAAGTCGTGATATAAGGTTTACCTTTATTATTCAAAACTTTGCCCAATTAAACGATGTTTATGGAAAAGAAGTAGCAGAAGTTATTAAAGGAAACTGTGGTAACTGGGTATACTTAATTAGTACCGAAATAGCAGCCTTAGAAGAAATCAGTAAAATGTGTGGAGAAGTAAAATCGAAAGAAAAAGATAAAACAGCTTCTACACCTTTAGTCACTGTTACGGATTTACAAAAATTAAAACTTTTTGAAGCTATTATCATTCGTTTAAGGAAATATCCTTTTAAAACTAAGTTAGAGCCAGATTTTAAAATGGACTGGGGAATTAAACGTAAAAAAGCAGAACTTCCTGAACGTGAAGCAAAAGAAATATCACTATTTGATGTTAAAAAATTTGTTTCAGAAGAAAAAAGAAAAGCAATGCTTGAAAATATAGATAACAATTCGAACACACTGAATATAGGACTTCCAGGAATGCCAGACTTTGGTTCTCCAAGTGGAATGGGAATACCTAATATAGGTGGAATGAATTCTATGCCACCATTTGGAAATGCGAATCCATTTATGAAAGATATGAACGAAATGGATTCATTTAAAACATCAAATCCATTCTTAAAAGATGCTCCAATGACTAATGAAGATATAGATAGAATGATTGCAGATATTGATAAAAAGTTAAAAGAACTAGATGAAGAAGAAGCAAGACAAAAGGCAGAACTTGAAAACAAAACAAAATCGATTACCAAACAAGATGAAAAAGAAAAAACAGAAAAAAAAGTAAGCCAAGAAGAGACTCATGCAGCCAAAGTAGAAAATATTAAGCCTCCTCAAAAGGAAAACACAAAGAAAAAGGTATCTAAAGAAGAAGACAAACTCCCTGATAAACCAAAAATTAATGTGGATGTAGATAGTGTAATTGTAAATGATAATATTATAACGGATGATGAATTCTTTGATGATTTCTTTATGGATGAATAAAAAAATTTTTAAAACTTAGGAAATACCGATACTTTCTAGGTTTTCTTTTGCTTTAAAGTCATATTAAAATACACTCATAGTACTCAAGTAATAAAAAATAAAAAGATAGGGTAAAAAATCAAATAAATCTTAGTTATTCATCCTTTTGTTTTTTCATTTAGCTTCATATAATATAGTGGTGAAAACAAATGAAAAGAATAGATTTAAACGTATATAATCCAAGTATGGGGACTTTAATTGATGTTTCGGATGAAATGACTTATAAAAAAAATCCTTATCCAGGGTCTATAAATATTCCTTATGAAAAACTTTTATTGCATTATAAAGAAATACTAAATAAAAATAAAAAATATTATATTAT
Organism: uncultured Muribaculaceae bacterium; assembly: GCA_964537805.1. Taxonomy (GTDB): domain Bacteria; phylum Bacillota_I; class Bacilli_A; order RF39; family UBA660; genus MGBC108787. The sequence continues at coordinate 6,107 of CAZIDI010000017.1, forward strand.
GTGTTTAAAAGGCATCCATAGCCGTAAAGTAGTTAGTATTTTAGAATTTTATGGGTATGATGTCACACAAGTAACAAAAAATACAGAAAATTAGAAAGAAAGCATTAAAGACAAAAGGAATGATGAATACATTTTCTTTTCACAAATTTAACAATTAAAGATAGAATTTCAAAATAAAACGCCTTTAATCGTGGTATAATATTAAAAGTGATGCTTATGGAGTTTATTAAAAATTTAGATACATTGCTTAATACATTCCTATTAAATATAGGAATGTATGGACCTATTTTAGGTTGTTTTTGTATTTTAATAGAGTCTATTGTTCCGATACTCCCTTTGTTTGTATTTATTACCATTAATTTTTTAGTTTTTGGTCATTTAGTAGGGTTTATCATTTCTTGGATTTTTACAGTGCTAGGATGCCTACTTTCTTTCTTTTTATTTCGAAAAAAAATAAAAGGTTGGTTTGATAGGAAAATAAGAGATAGTCAAAAATTAAATAAAGTGATGAATGTTGTGAATAAAGTAAGACTAGAGCAATTAACTGCAATCATTGCCGTTCCATTTACACCAGCATTTATGGTAAATATTGCCGCGGGACTTTCAAAGATGTCTCTAAAAAAATTCCTAATTGCGTTGTGTATAGGAAAGATTTTTTTAGTTTTGTTTTGGGGATTTGTGGGGACAAGCTTAGTGCAAAGCCTAACACATCCCATCGCTTTAGCAAAAGTCATTTCTTTAGTTTTAATTGCATTTGTAATCAGTAAATTGATTAATAAAAAATATGAATTAGATTAGTAGGTGTTTTAAAATGGAGTATGTAATTTTAGGAATATTAATATTTATTGTATTATTATTAATTATTCTAATTGTAAAAGGAAAAGAAGATAATGGAATAATAGAACGATTGGGGCGTTTTGAAACAAATATTACCAAAGAAATAGGGGATTTTAAATTGAATTTTTCAAGTGATTTAAGAAAAGACTTTGAACATTTAAACGAGCAAATGCAAAATAAAATGGATAAAATGAATGAAAAAGTAAATGAGCATCTTGAAGACAATTTTCAAAAATCCAATAAGACATTTACAAGTATTTTAGAACGTCTTACTAAAATTGATGAAGCCCAAAAGAAAATTGATGGTTTATCGACAGAAATTGTTTCTTTACAAAGTGTTTTAACCGATAAAAAAACACGTGGTATTTTTGGAGAAGTCAATTTAAATTACATCTTAACTAGTGTTTTTGGTGAAAATGCAAAAGGAATTTATGAAATACAACATAAACTTTCTAATGGCTTTATTGCGGATGCAATTCTTTATGCTCCAAGTCCTTTAGGTACAATTTGTATTGATTCTAAATTTCCTTTAGAAAACTACCAAAAAATGACTGACAAAACGTTATCGAAAGAAACACGTGAAATAGCAACGAAACAATTTAAAACGGATGTAAGAAAACATATCGATGCTATTTCTTCTAAATACATTGTTCCTGGGGAAACAGCAGCAGAAGCCATTCTTTTCTTACCTGCAGAAGCTATATTTGCAGAATTAAATGCCTACCATGCTGATTTAATAAAAGAAGCCTATAACAAAAAAGTTTGGATTACAAGTCCTACAACGTTAATGAGTACTTTAACCACAATTGGTATGATTTTAAAAAATATAGAACGTGATAAATATGCTAAAGTCATTCACGAAGAATTAAATAAATTATCTTTTGAATTTGCCCGTTATAAAGAACGTTGGGATAAACTTTCTCGCAGTATAGATACCGTTACAAAAGATGTAAAAGAAATTAATGTAACAACCGAAAAAATTACCAAAAGATTTAATTCCATTAATAGTGTAGATGTCGAACAGTTAGAACATCAAGAAAAAGAGTAAGAAAAGTTGGAGTTTAAAAAATGAAATTATATGTAGTGAGACATGGGAGAACTGATTGTAATGATAAGAAAATCTTTAATGGGAGATTTGAAGAAGATATAAATGCAGAAGGCATCAAACAAGCTGAAATTTTAAAAGAAAAAATAAAAAAATTGAAGTAACAAACTTTTATGAATATAGTAAACTTTATGATACAAAATACATAGGTTTAGAAATTGTTTCTCAAATAATGGAAAGAGTTTTTAGAGGATTAGATACAATTAAAGAAAAATATCAAGATAAAAATATTCTAATTGTCACACATGCTTCTGTAACTCGTTGTATAAGTGCCTATTTTAGTGGGCTAAAAGAAAATAGTTATGAACTGAAAAGCCCTTAGAAAATTGCAAAGTAAAAGAATATGATTGGTAGAAAAAAGGATTAAAAAAGATATTTTTTTAAACTTTATTTTGGATACAAGTAAATTGCAAAATTTTAGAAAAATGAAGCATTAAAAAAATTACAAATGAATGTAACTTTTTTTCTTATCTAAAATAAATAAAGATAAATAGGGTTAAACATAAACAATAAATAGAAAACTTCCATAGTTTTCCTTTTTTAACTAAACTAGAAAGCCAGCGATATGAAAAGTAGGTAACAAAACCTGCAAAAACCATACCAACAACATAACAAGGAAGTAAACTACTACTAGCAGGATTTTCTAAGAAATCCATAACACCTAGTCCCATCGAAGCAACACTCACTGGAAAGTAAAGCATAAATGTATATTTAAGTGCCGCCTCTTTCTTTAATTTACATAGTAAGCAACCAACAAGTACAATGCCACTACGACTAATTCCTGGACATAAAGCAACCATTTGTAATAGACCAATCATAATAGCATCCTTGCACGTAATATCTTTATCATCTTTGTTTCCGTTTGCATTCTTAACAACAAATAAACTAATGGCAGTAATTAAGAAAGCTATTCCTAAAAGTTTAATATTTAAAGCATTTTCAATAGCATCTTTAAACAATACTCCAACAATTCCAACAGGAATACTACCCACAATAATTAGCATGCAATACTTAAATTCATTTTTAACTAAATTTCTTTTTTCTTTTTTGAAAATATAAGTAAAAAAAGATTTTATGAGTTTTATAATATCTGGTAAGAAAATAAATAAAATGGCTAAGAAAGAGCCAAAATTTACAAAGATTTCAAAATTTAAATCATTTAACATATCGGTATTAAAAATATTTTTAAATAAAAATAAATGCCCACTAGAAGAGATAGGAAGTGGCTCAGTAAAACCTTGTAAAATTCCTAAAAGAATATAAATTATATATTTCATATGATCACCTATTTAATTATATAATAAAATTTAAAAATAAGAAATAAAATTAGAGTGTAGGTGGGGGTTATGAATTTTTTAGGAGCTATTTTTGGAACAGTTTTGGCAAGTATTGGTCTAATGTTTATTCTTCTTTATACAAACTTGCTAACTATGGGGTATAGTTTTTGGAATTTTGTTAAATTTATTAGTAAAAGGTTTGAATGTTTGTTGTTTGTATTTGGAATCGTGATTTTAGTATTATCTTTTGAAAGGAGCATAAAAAATGTATTATTACTACGACGTTCTTCTAAATTTCGTTGAAGTTCCTCTTTTATATGAATTTTATGAATGGGAAAAAGAGGACAATGTGGAATTTGTAAAAAAAATACCCTTATTTCGAATTTCAACCGATTGTTTAAAAGACAATTTAAAATACCAAACAAAATTTAATACTACTTTAGTAGAACAAATTAAAGAAAAAACATTGATAAAAGGAAGCAAAGATACATCTTTTAATACTTTTATTATAAGTGATGCCCAAAACGCATTAGCACTTGAAGTTAACGAAGAAGGCTTAGTAGTTAGTAGAAGTAAACTTCTTCCTAGTGATGAGTTAAATTTAAATGAAGTGATGTTTACAATGAAAGAAAGTACTTTACAGTATGAAAAAATGAAAAAGTATCCTAAAAATACAACATTACGTCAAGAAAGAGAAATTAAAAAAATGATACAGTCGGAAATAGATACTTTGTATAAAGAAAATAATCAAAGTAAACTAAAATATTTATATTATGAGTGGTTTAATAAAAATAATGACAATATAGAATCTATTTACAAAGAAATGACACTTTCTTTACAAAAAGAATATGATGAGAATTTAAAAAGAGTTTATGATTTCATAAAACTCTCTTACCATAATACCCATTAATATCTGCCAAGCCCTAATTTGTGCATAATGTCTTCATATTTTTGTTTGGCAATTTCTTCTACTTTTATTCGCCCATTATCGAGTACTTCATCGACAATACCAGAATCCATAAATTCGTGGTATTTTTTTTGAATTTCCATTAATTTTTCAACTACTAAATCGGCTACTTCCTTTTTGAAATTTCCATAATTCGAATCTTTAAATTTCTCTTCTACTTCTTTAATAGAAAGGTCACTTAAACTAGAATAGATCGTAAGCAAATTGGAAATGCCTGGCTTTTTTTCGATATCGTAATATACTTTTGCCTCACTATCGGTAACGGCAGACATAATTTTTTTACGAATTACATCTTCACTATCTAGTAACAAAATCGTTCCTTTTAAGTTTTCACTTGATTTACTCATTTTTTTCGTTGGATTTTGTAAATCCATAATTTTGGCTCCAATTTTAGGAATCAAAGGTTCTGGAACTTTAAAACAGTCTCCCAATTTATGATTCATTCGAATCGCAATATCACGGGCAAGTTCGACGTGTTGTTTTTGATCAATTCCAACGGGAACATAATCCGCATCATAAAGTAAAATATCTGCTGCCATTAAAATAGGATAAGTAAAAAGCCCAACACTCGGATTTTCAAATTTTTTGCTTTTTTCTTTATATTGGGTCATACGACTTGCTTCTCCCATATACGTATGGCATTCTAAAATCCAAGAAAGATTAGTATGGTATAAATTTTCAGATTGCAAATAGATTGTGTTTTTATTTGGATCGATTCCACAAGCTAAGTAAATCGCAACATTCTTTCTTATACGTTCTTTTAAAAGAGTAGGGTCTTGTGGAACGGTAATGGAATGCAAATCCGGAACAAAGATAAATGAATCATATAAATCTTGATTTTCGACACTTTGTTTGATTCCACCAATTAAACTTCCTAATGTAAGTTCTCCACTTGGTTGTAAGCCAGTTAATAATCTTTTCATATTTTTTCACCTTTTTCTATTTTACATTATAACAAATATTATTCAAAATTAGAAAGCATACATTCCATATGTTCTGAGCGGCTAACAATATTTGCTTCAATAGTTTTTGGAGGAACCAAAGCTCCATCTGTTGTTGTTTGATTGCTTTCTGACATATGACTAGCTATTATATGTAAAAGTTCCTCTACTATTTCTTTTGGTATATCCTTACTTTCATTTAAATAAGACGAAACAATCTGCATTCCTAAATAAGAATGCTGAAACTTTCTAGCATAGTCATTAGTAGGGTTTTTTAGAGATCTAGTATCATCCCAAGCATCGTATGTCATTGTTTTTCCAATATCATGTAATAAAGCACCACAAATAATTAAATCCATATTTAAGTTTTTTTTGCAAGTTTTTGCAACAGCATAGGCAATCTGTGCAGAACCTAGTAAATGACATAAAAGACCACCTTTAAAAAAATGATGTCCTCCTTCTATATATTTTCCATCTAGAAATTTGTCTGGGGATCCTGAACGATTCAATATTTCTTCTTTTTTATCTAAAAAAATTTTACGTACCACATTTTTAAGACTTTCATTTTCAACTTTATTTATAAATTCTAGCAATTGTAAATTTATTTTCCAATTCAATTTCTGTTAATTTCATTAAATTTTACTCCTTTTTTTTATTTTATCATAAGAAGTATAATTTGGGTACTTTTAGAGAAATATAAAAATAAAGGAGAAGAACAGATATGAAAAAAATAGGTTTGTTTTTAATCACAATATTAATGGTAGCAGGTTGTGCTTGCTCTAAATCATCCGCAAGTGATGCAGTCAAGGAATATTTAAACAAGTACAAAAATCAAGAGGAAGTAGTACTGACACAACTAGAAGATTTAGTGACTGAAGAAGAACTAAATGATACTTTAGGAGAGAAATATAAAGAGGTTATGAAAAAACAATACAAGGATTTAAGTTATAAAATCGTGGAAGAAAACTACAATGGGGATGAAGCAACTGTCAAAACAAAAATTACAGTATACGATTTATATAGTGTGCAAAGAGAAGCAGAGGAATACCAAAACAATCATCGCCAAGAATTTATTGATGAAGACGGCAACTATGATAAAGATAAATTTTTAGATTACAAATTAGAAGAAATGAAAAAAACTACTAAAACAATTGACTATACCATTGATTTTAAAGTAATAAAAAAAGAGGGTGTATGGACTCTTGATACTCTAAGCACAGAAGATTTAGAAAAAATTCATGGTATCTATAACTATTCAAATGATTAGCAGTAATCCAAAATCATTAATATATATAAAATACATTAGGACTAAAAAAGTCCTTTTTTTCATACAATTTTTTAGTGATGCTTATGAAAAAGTTTTTGGTAGTTTTATTCCTCTTTATTTGTATACCTATAAATGTACATGCCATTTCTGCAAGAAACATTATTGCAATGGATATGGATACGAATCGCATTTTATATGAAAAGGATGTAAATAGTGAACATCTAATTGCAAGTATTTCTAAAATTATGACCGCTGTTGTTGCCTTGGAACTTGCCGATATCAATAGTGATGTAACAACAACAGAAACGATTTTAAAAGCGTTTGGAAGTGCCATTTATCTAGAAGTAGGAGAAACAATAAAATTAAAAGACTTACTTTATGGACTGATGCTTCGTAGTGGGAACGATGCGGCTTTAGCCATTGCAGAATATGTAGGAAAAGATGTAGATGGTTTTGTAGAACTGATGAACCAAAAAGCAAAAGAAATAGGGATGAACCATACAAAATTTATAAATCCTCATGGTCTTGAAAATAACGATGGGATAGGGAATACTTCCACAGCCTATGATATGGCTCTGTTATCCAGTTATGCGATGAAAAATGAAGAATATCGACAAATTGTGAGTACCAAAAACTATGTGGCCAAAAGTGATAAAAAAACGTATAGTTGGGCGAATAAAAATAAATTGTTAAATAGTTATGAATATACAACAGGTGGAAAAACTGGATTTACGGAAAAAGCCCGTCGTACTCTTGTGTCCACTGCATCAAAAGATAATAAAAACATCACCATTGTCTCTTTAAATGATCCTGATGATTGGAGTGATCACACATTTTTATATGAGAAATTGTTTAAGGAATACGAAAGTATAAAAGTAGTAGATAAAAATAATTTTAAAGTCGAAAATGAAAACTATTATAAAAATGATACCTTATATATAAAAGAAGATATTTATCTTTTAGTAAAAGAAGGGGAAAAAGAGAGTGTTTCTTTAGATATTCATTTACAAAAAATTCCAAAATACGAAAGTGGAGATGCGGTAGGAACCGTCAAAATAAAATTAAAAGAAGATGTTTTACGAGAAGAAAACATTTACGTTGAAAAAAAACAAGAACAAAAAGCGGAAAAGCAAAACATTTTTAAGAAAATTATAGGATGGTTTAAACATGATCAATAAAATATGGGGATTTTTCATTATTGTAGGAATTCTGTTTACTTGTTTTTTTGGAAGTGCCAGTGAATTAAACGATACGATTTTAAATAGTGCATCAAATGGTGTAGGGATGGTTTTGGATTTACTTCCGATTATTGTTCTTTGGTCTGGAATTATGAAAATTGCAGAAACTAGTGGCTTGCTAATGAAAATTGGAAATTTTGTAAAACCTGTATTAAGTAAATTATTTCCTTCTTTAAAAAAAGATAGTAAAGCCCTAGGGTATATTACTTCGAATATTTGTGCGAATGCCTTAGGACTTGGTAGTGCTGCAACCCCCTTTGGTTTAAAAGCGATGGAGAGTATGCAAGAAGAGAATAAAAAAAAGGATGAAGCCAGTGATGCAATGATTACGTTTTTAGTATTAAATACGAGTGGAGTTACCATTGTCCCTACAACAGTCATTGCCCTTCGTATGATGCACGGTAGCGCAAATCCAGAGGAAATTATTATCACTTCTTTAATAGCCACCATTTGTGCAAGTGTTGCAGGACTTACCCTTGATTATATAAGAAGGAGAAAAAGAAGATGAATACTATATCAAAAATGATTATTCCCTTATTTGTTTTATTTATCATTTTTTATGGATTTCACAAAAAAGTACTGATATATGATACCTTTTTAGAAGGAGCAAAAGAAGGACTTATTACAGTATTTCATATCTTTCCTTCTATTCTTGCAATGGTATTTGCTATTAATATTTTTTTAAATAGTCACATTTTAGAAACTGTTTTTGGTTTTCTTACTCCTTTATTAGAAAAGATCAATTTGCCTATTCAAATTTTACCTATGGCATTTGTAAGACCAATTTCTGGAACGGCTTCTTTAGCCATTATGAATGATATTTTTGCTAATTTTGGCCCTGATTCCTTTGTAGGAAGACTTGCTTCTACCATTCAAGGGTGTACCGATACTACGATTTATGTCCTTGCCTTATATTTTGGAAGTATCAAAATAAGTAAAACAAGGTATGCATTATCAACAGGCTTATTTGCAGATTTTATTGGCGTTTTAGTAAGTTTTCTTATCGTAAGTTTTTTATTTTAAAGTTGTAGTTTTTGGCTTAAATAAAGGAAATTTTGGGGTATTTGCTCGCTTTCTAAGTTGCCTACAATTTGACAGACTTTAAAGAATATGATAA
>CAZIDI010000018.1:0-14175 GCA_964537805.1 uncultured Muribaculaceae bacterium
TTGTAAATAATTGCTTCCCATAAACCATATAATAAGTGGCATCTAAATTGTTTTTTGGCAAAATAATATAGTAAATTAGCCATTTAAAAAAAAGAGAAAGCGTTAAAGAAAAAACATAGGTTAATTTAGGATATTTATCAACCATTTTTTTAAAAATTGGAGCTACCAAGAAAAATTGAAATATTATTCCAATTACCCATAAAACTCCATTTATAGCACTATGACAAGCATAAAATAAATTATGGAAAAAGAAAGTATGAGATATTAAATTTGTTAAGCCATTTTTATTTAGATATACAATTGATTCAGTAAATAAAAGGCAAATGATAATGGATATATAGTAATGAGGCGATATTTTTTTTAGTACATCTTTTACATAATCCATATAATTTATTCTTTTTTTATTTAAACTTTTATATATACTATATCCACTTATAAAAAAGAAAATAAAAACCCCAAGTTCTTCCCCAAATTTTATTAAATTCGTTAAATAAACATTACTAAAAACCATTTTTGTAGTGGCATTAATTTGACAAACAACAAACAATAATAGAGAAATTGCACTTAAATAATAAATATTTTTGTTTTGTTTCATAAAGCCCACTTCCTTCATTTTATTTTTTAAGTATTAATAAGACATTAACCAACTTTTTATGATTTTATTATATCATTATGTTCTCTTATAGTTCAATGCTTTTATTTTTGAAAATTTAGGAATAAGTTTTTTTACAAATTTGGGATACAGAACCTAATTATGGGATGTCATTGCGAAAATAAGAGAAAATAAAACGATTTTCTTTGGTTATGCAAAATGTGGATGTTCATCAAGGTATTTGGATTTTTCTAATTGATAATATTACAGATAACGCTTTTAAACAAAAAATATTAACAAATATCTATTGTTTACTTTTACAAATTAAAAAAGGATATATTATTGAAGCATCTACAATTGCTAAAAAAATAGTTTTTTACTTATTAAAATTTCTTTCTCTTTTTGTATCTGCAAATTTTTTAAAAATGAAAATTCAAAAGTTACAAAGGTTATATCAGAATAAAGAAACTAACAGTTTAGTAGATTATTCCAGTGTTCTTTTTCATAAATGATTTATGATAAAAAAGATGATTCAATATGTTCCCTATTCTTTTGAAGGTGAAACTCTTAGGGGAATTAAAGATTACGATTATTATTTAGCCTATCTTTATGGTGATTATATGACTCTTCCGCCTGAAAATCATCGTGAAAATAGACCTGGCATTATAAAAGTTGAATTTAATAAAAATGAAAAGCATTTATGAAAAAAATCAGGAGTGAACAAGTAAGTTCGGTTCATTCTTGATTTTTTATTACTCATTTAGGTTTTCTTAGATTAAAATTTCTAACCTTTGGAATACTTTTTATAATCAATTATTCTTAAACACCTGCAATAAAGTTTCTTTAGTTGCTTCACTACTATACTCTTCACATTTTTTACGTGCATTTTTTATTAATTTATTTTTTTCGGTTGGCTTTAAGTTTAAAACTTTTTCCATTAAAGTGGCAAGTGCTTTATAGTCCGTTGGATGAAAAGTATAGGCATTTTCATTATTCACTAAGTAGTCACTTGGGCCATATTGATTGCTGCCAATTACAAGGGCCTCACAAGCCATCGCTTCTAAGCCAGTAAGTCCTAGTGATTCACTTTTCATTCTTGTTGGATAAATAAAGGCTTCTAAAGCATTATAAATATTTACGAGTTCTTCTTGACTTACTAAAGGTTTACAAATAATGACTTTCTCTAACTTGTATTTTTGAATGAAAGCATTTAGTTTCTCTTCTTCACTACCGCTTCCAATAAGTAAATAACGAACATTTTTGTATTTCTTTGTTTTTTCTAATTCGTGAATGGCTTTTATATACGTATCGTATCCCTTATCTTTTTCGATACGAGCTACAAATCCAAAGTATTTGCATTTGCTATCTAAATTAGCATTTTTAAGAGCTGTTTGTTTGTTGATTTTCTTAAATTTTTCTAAATCGACTCCACCTGAAGGATAGACTACAATTTTATTTTTTGAAAGATGATATTTTTTTATTAATATCTTTTCAAAATATTTTGAAGGAGCAATAATGATATTTGCTCTTTTTAAAAATAATTTACTTAAAATTAAATAGTTTTTATCTACGTTTGTGTCTGCTACTATATCGTTTCCGTGAACATTAATGACAAATTTTGTGTTTTTGGAGAAAAGAACAGGAATAAATACACCCGCAGGTGTGTGCGATGCAAAATGAACATAAATAAAATCATAATTTTCAAATGTCGCTTTTAATAGAGAAATCCCACACATTTTGACATAAGAAAGAAATTTTTTTATTTTTCCAAATGTTTTCATCATTACGACTAAATCGATAGAATGTTCTTCTCTTAAGATGTCGTAAGTGTTTTTTACAAAGATACCATAATGGGGATATGCATTACTTGGATACATATTGCTTACCATTAAAATATCTTTTTTCATCATTCCTTGGTCATTTTTAGAAAGTAAGAATAAAACACTTAAGAATGGAATTAAATAAGGATTTACTAAACTAGAGGATAGGCTTGCTAAGACCACCATTAGAAAAAAGGAAAAGGCATAATTCTTTTTTAAGTGGCTTATTTTTAAAACATAAGCAAAAAAGAATAAATAAAATAATACTCCTACAATTCCAATACTATAGAAGATAAAGAAAATATCGCCTTCTACTATTGCTGTTGCATTTAGTTTATCAATACCCATACCTAGTACTTTTTCTAATCCCTCACTATTTTTGTATGCATTTTGGGCTATCTCTAAATTTGATACTCTTCCCTTTAATAAAGTATCTATATTTTGATAGGCAAACACATCTTTAAAGGAATAAATATTTGTTTCTGCAAATGTATTTTTGATATTTTCTTGTAAATCCATTTGGGGTAAGTAAATTGCAAGAGCAAGGCAAAATGTGAAAACCATTAATAATGCTTTTAATTGTTCTTTTTTCCATACTTTCCATATTTTTTTTAAATTCATTAACAAATAGTGCATAAGAACCACTAAAATACTGGTATAAAATAGTTTTGCATCTACAAAGAAAGTTAAAAAGACAAAAAGAATCAAAAATAAAGTTTTTAAAAGATAACTATTGCTTTCTATTAAATAAAGGAATGTTATACTAAATAATAAAATAAATAAGTTCATAAGAGGTGTTTTTAGGGCAAATCCAAAAAGACTACAAACTAGGAAAAGAACTAAATAGAAGAAAAACAAAATAGTAATTGACTTTTTGGTAAATGTTTTATTTTGATAAGTAGCAAAGAAAAGAATCAAAATCGGTAAGGAGAAAATGGTGAAGACATTTGATAGTTCTAGCCAAACATTTAATTTTATAGTTAATAAATAACAAAGGTAAAGGAATAAATAAATTCCTAAAAAGGCAAAGATTTTTTTATGTTTAGTATTTTTTAGCAAGTAAAAAAGGGCATAAAGGACTAAAATTCCTTTAAAGCCTAAACTTACTACATACATAGTCGGATTTATAAAAGATACAAAGTCTATTATAGGTAATAAAAAGAAAAATAAATGCATCCAACTAGTTTCTTTTAATTTCTTCATAGAAGTAACATCTCCTTTAAGTTTATTATACAAAAAAATGAAACAAAAATAAATTTTATTCCATTTTTTTAATTTTTTGCTAATTTACTGAAAATGGTGAAATTGAAGGTTCAAAATGAGAAATTTGTCTAGGCAGATTTCCTTTTTTGTGACTCCAATTTGCCAAATTAGCAATTTGCACTTTCTTTTTTCTTGTTTTATAGTGTTCTTGCGAGATGCGAAAAAGGCCCTCGTTTGCCACAAATTCTATTTAGGGAGGAGTGGTCACTATGAGTAAAAAAGATTTCTTAATCTTAATTTTACTTGTCATAATTATTCTATTAATATTATTTAATAAGTATTATAATTCTAGGGGGTTTTGGAATAAAAAATAACACCATCTATTGATAGTGTAAGCAATTTGGTAAGCACTATTAAGTGTCTCGCTTAAATTAAGTTAAGTATATTTTTTCTCTAATATTTCTTCTTTTTGGACTTGTTATGGTGTTTAAATAAAATATCGGTTTTTAATACAATAAATAGGAAAAGAATCATTAAGCCAACATAGATTAATATCACGTAATACGTATCTCCTAAAGCATAAAAGATAGATAAGCTTGCAAATAAAATATCGATCGCATAAATAATTAATAAAGAGGTACGTGTTGAAAATTGCATATTTAATAATTGATGATGAATATGCTCTTTATCTGGTGTACTAAAGGGATTTTGTTTTTTCAGTATTCTTCTCACAATCGAAAAGAAAACATCAAGTATTGGGGTTGCTAGTATAATTAACGGAATAATTAAAGAAGTAAATGTTGCGGTTTTATAACCAAGCAAAGTCGTTACAGCAATAATAAAACCTAAAAAGTTACTTCCGGTATCCCCTAAATAAATTCTGGCTGGTGGAAAATTATAGACTAAAAAGCCTAGTATAGAGCCTAACATAATTAGGGCAAGCGTTGTATCAAGACCTTGTTGGGCATTCATAATAAATGCAATAATGGAAATGGTGAAAAAGTAAATAGAACTTATTCCAGAGCACAAACCATCTAAGCCATCTGATAAATTAATTGCATTAATAATCGCAATAATTAGAATGATCGTAATGATATAGTTCCAAGGTGCTATAAAGGTAAAGTTCATTCCTAAAATACTTACATAATCTAACGAAATTTTGCCATAAAACACTACAATGGCTGCAGCAATGATTTGAGCAAGTATTTGATATCTTGGTCTTAAAGGATTAATGTCATCAATAAAGCCCATAAAAATGAGTAAGAAACTTCCCATTAAAATCGATAACATTTGTACACTACTTCTAGCATACAACATATACCCTAACATAAAGGAAAAGAATATGGCAAGTCCTCCTAAAGTAGGCATAGGTACTTTGTTTAGGCGCCTTTCATTTGGATAATCAAAGGCTTTGACGTGTCTTGCAATTCTTTCTACAATCGGTGTTACTATCAAACTACATAAAAAAGTAACAAAAACAATTATAAATACATCGTGACCATTTACAAACATAACTTTCACTTCCATTTTTATTATAACGTAAACCTTAAAAAAAATGAAGAAAAAGCCGCTATTCCTTTTTCTTCTTGTTTTCTTCTTTTATATCAAATCGATCAAATTTCTCTAATTTTTCTTGTAAAGAAGGTTCTTTACTTTCTTCTTTCTTTTCTATCTTGATTTCTTTTACTAACTCTTCCTTTTCAAGTTTGTTTTTCTTATCTTTTTTTTCTGCTTTTTTGTTTTTCTTCTTATTTTTCTTAAGTAAACAAAGAATAAGAATAAAAGCAAATACTAAACCTATTCCAAAGGCAACACAAACATAAAAGTAAGTTTTTATATCTTGATGTAAACTATCAATTTCTTCTTGGTTCCATATTTGGAAAGTACCTTCTTCTGTATCATAACTATAGTAATCATATTTTCCAGTTTCTATATTCATACCATAGCAAATAACAAAGCGACTATCTTCTTTTAATTTGTAAACAGGAATTTCCACTTCATTTAATGTAATTGTTCCTTTTCTATATCCTTTTAATTCATTTGGAAAATCAATTAAATATAAAGTTAGTGAATTGGATTTTAGTTCATTATATAATGTATACTCATTATTTTCTTCGTTATATATGGCTAAAACAATTTTACCACTTTCATCTTTTAGCCCTACTAATGTAAACTCAGTTATTTCACTATAAAAAGCTGGAACTTCATTACCATTGATTTCAATGGTTTTTTCCTCATATGATGTTGGAATTTCTAAAACATCTTTTCTTTTTACAATAGTAAAATCCATATCTCCTAACTTGACAGAAATTGGATTTAAATCTTCAACTTCTATATTTAAAATATATTTTTTTTCACTACCATTTTGTGCTGTTACTATAATCTCAAATTGGTTATTTCCTTCTATAACCTCTTTTTCTCCATCTCCTGTAACAGATGCTTTACTATCATTTTTTTCTGCAAGAATATTTACTTTGGTTACATCTGATGGAATCGTTAATTTATATTCTAATGTTTCTTTATCAAATAAGGGAGTTAATTCATACCCTTCCACTTTTAAAGATTTTAAATTATTATCCTTACTATACGTTGCTTCTAGTTCTTCTTGCGTCATAAGTTTAATTGAAAGTGAACTAGAAGTTAGAGAAAGTTGGCTTAAATTTTCAAAATCGTAGGCGAGATAACTACTTACAGAAACTTTGGTAGAGCCCCTTTTCAATACTTTGAAAGTATAGGTATAACTTTTTGATTTTACACCATTCGCAGAAGAAGCCGCCATAGTTGTTCCTCCACCTTCTGATGTAGTGCTAACCAACGACAGATAAGACTTATCGTAACTTAGATCCATTTGCCAACTTCCAATTGTGGTGCTGCTAGATAATTTAACAGTTACTTTTACTTGATTTCCCACAACAGCAGTAGAAGAACCTGTCACTTTAATTGTTCCGGATGCAGCGTTTACAGCAAGGGGAAAAAAACATAACGCAATTATACTTATGAGAAAGAAAGAAATTTTTTTCATAAAACACCTCCTATTGTGTTATGGAATATAATCCTAAAATTTGTTTTTGAACTTGTAATAAATCTAAAGCATTTACTTCTCCATCTCCGGAAGTATCTCCCGCAAGTTTATAAGCATCCGATAAAGTATACAAACCTAAAATTTGTTTTTGTACTTGTAATAAATCTAAAGCATTTACTACTCCATCTCCTGAAGTATCCCCTTTTATAATAACTTGTAATTCTTCTGATTTATTACTATTTTTTACAACTACTTTATAACCAGTTGCCATCTTACCAGATTCTACAATATTACCAGATGCATTTTTAATTATTACATCTGTGCCACTAATGGCTTCAATAGAGTTAATAACTGTAGATACCTCTGTACCTAATGAAATTTTAGAAATATTCCCTCCAGAATAGCGATATCCACTTGAAGAAACAATGGATGCTATATCCATAGTACTAGCAGAAGATGAGTTCCCTCCAATTGCACCATTTCCACTATTATTAATGGTTGCATTCATATTGTTATAAATTGGAATATAAAAGACAAAACCTAAATCCAATATCCCTAGGGAATTAAAGGATTTATATGTTGTAGAAGATTCTGCTGAAGGTGCGGTAATATCTGTCATATATTGATGTATATATAAATTAGTAGAAACCGTTGGAACAACATTAAATTTTTGAAAATATGTTGTATATTGCCCTACATTAATGTAAGAAGAAGAAAGTAAACTAGAAGCCCCTTGAATAGCTAGAAGTGGTGTTGTCCATCCACGTTGTTCTGCATAAGATACTCCGCAATTACTAGCACCAGTACTTGTAGCACAAGAATCTGTTACGCCATAATTAAAGAAATTATAAACACCTGCTTCACCACTATATAAAGTTTTTAAGCTTGTACCTGTGCCTAATTCTTTTTGCATTCTAGAAGCTAAAAACATAGGGCTAACATTAGTATTTTTTCCAGCTTCTGTTGTTATAGAAGCTAAATCATATCCTTTATCTAAATTATAAGTATAAAAATCAGCACCTTTAATAATGGCTTTAACTCCATTTTGATAATGATTCGTTAAAGAATCATCATATTTTAAATAATTAAATTGAAAAATATACTTTTCATCAAACCAATTTCTAGGATCCATATAGAATGCCAAAGCTTGCTGACTAGCTGGATAATAAGTAGAAGAATACTGTCCATTACATGTATTATCAATATAATCATTGTTTATAGAAGAAGCAAAAGAAATATAACTTTTTCTACATGCACTTTCTTTGTCAACTGCGGTTGACCAATCCAAGTTTGTCATAACGGGTTTAAAAGACCAATTTGGATGCTTTTCTTTTAAACTACATAGTCCTGCCCAGTAACTAGAAGGAAAACCAAGAGAAGATAATTCTTTTTCACAAGAAGTGGTTGGAATTTCACCGTCACTAGAGACTTCTACAATACTTAATAAGGTTGCACAAACATATCCTGTAGTATTCTCATCATATACTAATTTATACCAACCAGAACTACATCCGCTACCTGAATATACATTTTCATCTGCTAAAACATATTTTTGACCAGAATTTAAAACAGTTATCTCTTTGTTTTTTGTTCCAGGTGCTACCCTTAAACTCGCATTATTATAGGTGACAAGTGCCATTTTTGTACCTGCATAAACCTGAAATGTAAAGAAAAAAAAGCTAAAAATGATAAAGCAAAGAATATACAAAACTTTTCTATGCACTTTCGTTCACCCTCTCTTTATAATCAAATTCAGTATATCATTTTTCGACTTTATTTGAAAGTTCGTTATGTCAATTTTGTCATCTTTTTGTCAAGTAAGTGATTATTGTAAAAAATATGCAATATAGTATATAATAATAAAATAGGAGTGTAACATATATGAAAGTACTATTTAAAAAAATCAAACGTGCCAATAAAACGGTTTTGGCTATCTATATATTAGCTATCATTTTGTATATTGCAATTTATACCTATTTTGCGATTGCGTTGTTTAAATTAGAAGGAATTGAAACTTTTCTGCGAATCCTTTTCCTTGTCTTGCTAGGCATTTGGTTTTTTATTTATTTTTTATTTGGGTTATCAACAGTTGTCACGAAAAAAACCAAAAAATTCTTTGTTTTTACCATTATTCATTTATTATTCTTTGGTGGTATGTTATTTGCATCTATTGTAATTCATCGCCTTTATGGGAAACTAGAAATGATTACAAACCAAGATTATACCTTATATGTGACAAACCTCATTGCTCTTAAAGATACCGAGTTACAAGATAGTAGCAAAATTGGTATGATTAGCAACAACGAAGATATTGAAGGTTATATCTTAGCCAATACCTTACTTCAAAAAGAAAACTTGCAGCAAGAAATTGAATATTTTGATGATTACTACTCTATGTTAAATGCTTTATATAATAAAGAAATTGCTGCGGCTTTTGTATCTAGCAACTATACTATTTTATTTAGTAGTGAAGAAATTTATGAAAATATCGGAGAAGAAACAAAAGTTTTATATGAATATAGTGAACAGATGAAAACGAAAACGATTACCAATACCAATAAAAAACTAACGGAACCATTTACTGTTTTATTAATGGGAGTCGATTCTGAAAAAGATGGTTTGAATGCCAATGCTGCGTTTAATGGGGATACATTAATGTTAATCACTTTTAATCCAACTACTTTAAATGCCACAATGTTAAGTCTTCCAAGAGATATTTACGTACCGATTGCTTGTAATCACAATCGAAATCATAAAATCAATTCCTCTGCAGCTTATGGAACAGAGTGTGTTATTAATACAGTTAAAAATCTAGTAGATGTCGATATTGACTATTATGCCAAAATTAATTTTAATGGTGTTATAGATTTAGTCAATACTCTAGGGGGAATTGATGTAGATGTCGAACAACCCGACTATAAAGCTTATGTTAAAAAATATGGAGAGGGAAAATTATGCGAAAGTAATTCCTTACGTAGTATGAATAATTTAGTTTGTATGGATACAGGGATGCAACACTTAAACGGAGAGCAAGCCCTTGCTTATGCAAGAAATAGACATGGTTTTTTAGAAAGTGATTTAGCCAGAAATAGACATCAACAACAAATTGTAGAGGCTTTATCTAAAAAGTTATTAAATGTAAGTAGTTTTAGTGATTTTGAAAATTTACTGGATGTGGTAGGAAAAAATATTGCTACCAACTTATCCACGACACAAATGTTGTCTTTCTACCAAACTCTCAAAAATATGTTAGTGCAAAGTTTAAAAGGAAATGATTTTATCAATATTCAAAAAATGTATTTAGAAGTATACAACTTACCTGTAATGATAGGAGGAATGCAGTTATCTGCTCTTGGCTATTATGAAAATAGCTTGGAAAAGATTAAAGAAGCAATAAACGTAAATCTCGGTCTTAAAGAAGAAGAGATGATAAAAACTTTCTCTTATGATTATAACGAAGAATATGAGTCCCCTGTCATAGGAAAAGGAATTCGTAGTGGTACAAAAGAAGCAACCGTACCAAATTTGATTGGAAGTACGGTAACATATGCAGAAAATTGGGCAAGCAATAACCAAATTACTTTAAATAAATCATTTAGTTGTAGTAATGGTATCCCAGGGCTTATTGGAGATCAAAGTGTTCGCATTGGTACTTCATTAAGAGGACTTTCCAGTATTACCATCTATATTAATCAGGTATGTGATGAAAATAGTACTCCAAATGAAAATAATCCTATTGATAATGGAGAACAGAATCCTTCTACTAATGAAAATGAAAACAATCCAAGTGTTATTGATCCATCTTTAGGTGGACCAACAACGGACCCAAGTACTGGAAACGAGAATCCAAATGGTGAAAATACTGAAGAAAATACCCCAACAACCGAACCAACGATTCCGGGTACTCCTACAGAAGAAGAGGAAAACTAACCCTTCTTTTTTTTTAGCGTTTATAATTGTAAAATACACTTGTGTTTGGTATCATAATAAAGAGGTAAGATATATGAAAGATTGGACAAAAAATCAATTGCATCGTTTACGTATTGCACTTATCATCAATAGTGATAAGCGAAATCGTTACATTATTAAACACAAAATTTTTAGGAGTGTAGGAGAAAATTTCTTTTTCCAGCCACGATTTATTCCATCGGATCCTCAACTCATTAAGTTTCATAATAACGATATTGTGACAAGTAATGTTACCTTTGTAAATCACGATATATTTCATTTAGGCTTAAGCAAGTTAGGCAAAGGAGAATTTTACTACAACAAAGGATGCATTGAGGTTATGGATAATGTTTTTATCGGATGCAATAGTACGATATTACCGAATGTTCGAATTGGCCCTAATGTGATTGTAGCAGCAGGAAGTGTAATTACTAAAGATGTGCCTCCTAATAGTGTAGTGGCGGGAGTCCCTGCTAAAGTCATTGGAACTTTTGATGAATACATTGAAAAAAGATTACAAAATAATCGTATGTATCCAACAGATATGCTATGGGAAAAATTTGAAAGTGAAAAAAATAACGGGAATTAAATCTCGTTATTTTCTTTTTTAGTATGTAATTTTCTTACTAAATATACACAAGTATGAGACATTAGCATATCTATTTTTTCTTCTAAATCTTTATTAGCATCTTGTAGTACTTCATATACAAATTCATCCATTTCATCACAAT
Source organism: uncultured Muribaculaceae bacterium (assembly GCA_964537805.1). Classification (GTDB taxonomy): domain Bacteria; phylum Bacillota_I; class Bacilli_A; order RF39; family UBA660; genus MGBC108787. The sequence goes on from CAZIDI010000018.1 coordinate 11,317, forward strand.
TTTGTTTAAAAATTTCGGCTTTTACTTCTTTTTCAGTAGGATAGGGATTATTTGCCTCAGAACATTTTTTTGCACCTACAATCACATAAATAGGCATATCTTCTTTTTGTACAAAATAAGCACCATTAACACTACCATCTAAATTTTTAAATTTTCCAAAATAAATGGGTTCTTTATATCCTTATAGGTAAACTCTCTATCCCAAGATTCGTATAATGCTCTTTTATTGCTTCTAGCCTTTCTTGCTCTATATTATCAATGTCATTTGTCATAAAACCCTCCTCGTTACTTCCATATTAATATTTTCAATTATTTTCTTCAAGTGATGCTACACTTTTAGCATTTAAAGTAAAATCTACAAACTTCTTTTGCAGAAATAATGGATAAGCTGCAGCACCAATCATCGCCGCATTGTCGGTACAATACTTTTTATCGGGAATACTTACATTTACTTGGTACTTGTCTGCTACCTTTTTAATTCCTTCTCGTAAATAGCCACTTGCTGCTACTCCCCCTGCAATAATAAGTTGTTTCACTTTTGTATTTTTTAAAGCAAGTTCTACTTTTCTTATGACTTCATCAATAGCAGTCGTTTGAAAACTACAAGCCAAATCAGATTTTCTAATTTCATTTCCTCTTTGTTTCTCATTGTGCGCTAAATTAATGACAGCGCTTTTTAATCCACTAAAACTAAAGTTGTAAGAGGAATCATTTACTGGGATAGGCATTTTATAGGTAGGACTTCCCTCTTCTGCTAGCTTTTCTACATTAGGGCCACCTGGATATTTCAAGTCTAAAACACGTGCTACTTTATCGAAACACTCTCCAATCGCATCATCCAAAGTACTTCCTAAAATCTTAAACTGGTAATCCTCTTCCATTAAAATTAAATCCGTATGACCTCCACTTACAACTAAAGCAAGTAAGGGAAAATCTAAAGTATTGTCTAACTTATTGGCGTAGATATGCCCAATGGTATGGTGTACTGCAATTAAAGGTTTCTTATAAACAAGAGATAAAGTTTTAGCAAATTCTACTCCGACAAGTAAACTTCCAAGTAAACCTGGTGCATACGTAACGGCGATGGCATCTATATCTTCTATTTTCACACTGCTTTTTCTTAATGTTTCTTCTAAAACAAGTGTAATATTTTCTGTATGCATACGAGAAGCAATTTCGGGAACCACTCCTCCATATTCGGCATGGGTATCCATTTGAGTTAAGACAGTAAAAGATTCCACTTCACAACCATTTTTTATAATCGCCATACTGGTTTCATCACACGAAGTTTCAATCGCTAAAATATGTACATCTTTCATCCTCTGATTCTCCTTCCCATTAAATACGCATCTTCTCCATCACTGTAATATTTTTCTCGAGTATGGACAACTTCAAAGCCAAATTTTTTATATAAGGCAATGGCGGGAGCGTTACTTTTTCTCACTTCTAAAGTTAATAGTTTTACAGTATCACTTAGATCACTCAACATATAATCCATTAAACAACTAGCGATTCCCTTATGACGATATTCTTCTTTTATTATAATATCCACAATATCGGTTGTTTCTTCTAACTCAGTATACATTAAAAATCCTTTAATTATATTATCTTCCTCAAAAACCAATACTTTTGTATAAGGATTATTTTCCACCTCTTTCAAATTGTTGGTTTTAGAAAAATTAGGAATTAACCTATTTCCAAGTTCTTGTACCTTTTTGATATCTTCTTTTCTTAATTTATGAATCATTTTTGAACCTCAATTTTCTTCACATATAAAGGATTTACAGCGTGAGGATTTATCCTTTCCAAATTGTTAGAGAACTCTAAAATCGCTTCATAATCGAGTTCGACTTCTTTTACATCCTCTTCTTTTGGTTCATAAGCACTGTTTTTTACATAAGTATATTCTCCAATTAAATTGTTTTTTTCATCAAATGTTCCTAAGAAAACACCATTCTTTTCTGGTTCTACAATTCTTACCGTTTGATGTGAAAAAGAAACGGCTTTTACAAGAAGACTCGATAACGTTTTAATAGGAACTTTTAAAGTAAACGCAAGGGTTTTCGCAATGGTTACTCCAATTCTTACCCCCGTAAAAGACCCAGGACCATTGACAACCAAAATCTCGTTTATATCATTTACTTCTATAGATAAAGAATCTAATACTTCAATTAAAATAGGCATTACTTCAGTACTATGATTCTGTATGGTTTCGGCTTCTTTTTTTACTACTACTTTTCCCTCTTTATATATCACGATAATTATTTTACTACTATGGGTATCTATTAACATTGTATACATAAACTACTCTCTTTCTAGCACAAAAAAACTCGTACACGAGCCTTATTATAGCACACTATGGCACAAATCTTCATAACTATTTCCGTGTGGTTCAAAAACTAATACTCTTGTATTTTCATCAATCACTTTAAATTTGATTGTAAGTCTTTCTTCAGGTAAAACTTCTGGAATTAAATCTGACCATTCAATAATGGTTACACCACCCTTAGAAAAGTATTCTTCTAAGCCAAGATTTTCGCTATTTCCTTCAAGGCGATAGACATCCATATGGTATAAAGGAAGTTCTCCATTTGGATATTCTTTAATGAAATTAAACGTAGGAGAAGTAACATTTTCTTGAATGCCCAAAGCTTGAGCAAATCCTTTTACAAACACAGTTTTACCACTACCAAGTTCTCCTTCTAGGCAAATAACCATATTGGGAAACTTTTCACTTTCTAAGTTTTGCGCTAATTCTAAAGTATCTTCTTCATTTCTTGAAGTATATTTATAATCCATTATTATGTCGAGTAGACAAGTCTCGACTGCACCTCTCTTTCTACTCAAGTGAGAGGTTTG
>CAZIDI010000019.1:0-14123 GCA_964537805.1 uncultured Muribaculaceae bacterium
TAAAGGTTGTAAGTGACACTAAAAATATTGCTCATAATTGGGCGATTTTTAAATATCTATAATATAGTGTCACTTTTAACCTTAATCAGTGGGTCCAGTAGGCCCTGTAGCCCCTGGAAGCCCTTGAATACCTTGTGGCCCAGTAGGTCCAGTAGGCCCTCCTGCAGGCCCAGTAGGACCTGTTGGCCCAGTAATGGAACGCCCACCACAACAACATCCAGTAGGTCTATAATTACACGCAAATTCATTTACGATTTCTAGTGCTCTATTATAAGATGCACTATTATTTTCATTCATTTTTTTCCTCCTTTACTATAAAATATGAGGGTATAATGATTTCAGTAAGTGCATCTATCACAAAAATTGCAATTTTTTATCACAAATTTAAAAATTTCGCATAAAATGTAAGTTGTTTTGTAATCAAAAAGATTTTTTACTTGATAAAATCCTTTTCCAACAAATTTTTAATTGTATTTGTAACAATATTGGTCATACTATCATAGTCCATATTTTTATGTTTGTGATAAATAATTTCATGGCAAAGATTATCTATCAACCCAATCATAATATGTACTTTTTCTTGTAAATGATTGTCTTGAAAATGATTATTTAACAGAATGCTTTTTATCATTTCTGTCATTTCCAATTCCCTTTTATAAAAATAAGTGGCAACATCTGGATTGGAATGTACCATTGCTGTTATTTCTTCATGGGCAGTTTTAGAAACTTTATGATTTTTAATATATTGATGAATCATATTTTTCATTGTACTATCAAAATGGTCTAAATCAAAAGGTTGATTTTCTAATTTAAACATTGGAAAAAAAATATCATCTCCATATTTTTCCAAACCTTCCATAAAAATATCGTATTTATCTTTGAAATATTGATAAATGATTCCAGTAGAAACACCAGCTTTTTTTGCAATTTCTCTAGTATTCGTGTTGTAGTATCCGTTTTCACAAATAAGTTGAAAACCAGCTGCTATGATTTTTTCTTTTTTTTCTATAGCTCTTTTTTGTTTTGGCTCACGAATTTCTAAATCCATAGAAGTCACTTCCTTAAAGGAAATTATACCATAAAAGAAAAAAAATGTTTAATATGAAAAATAATTCATATTGACTAAATTTTTCTCACATATTATAATAAAATATGAAATTTATTTCATATTTAGAAAGAGGCTGGTTATGAAAAGTTTTATTGAACTTAAAAATGTTAAAAAGACTTATGTTGTTGGAGAACAAAAATTTAATGCTTTAAATGGAATTAACTTAACCATTAATCAAGGAGAGTTTGTGGTTATTTTAGGTCCATCTGGAGCAGGAAAGTCAACCTTATTGAATTTACTCGGAGGAATGGATAAAGCAACAAGTGGCAGTATCCGAATTGGAGAAGATGATATTGCAAAATATAACGATCAAGAATTAACAAGGTATAGAGCAAGTGATGTAGGATTTATTTTTCAATTTTATAATATTATGCCTACTTTAACTGTTTTAGAAAATGTAAATTTGATTAAAGATGTCACGAATACTACCAAGGATGCCAATGCCGTTTTAAAAAGTGTTGGATTGTTGCCACACGCTACTAAATTTCCATCTGAATTATCGGGTGGAGAACAACAACGTGTATCTATTGCGAGAGCGATTATGAAAAATCCAAAAGTCTTATTATGTGATGAACCAACAGGGGCTTTGGATTCTAAAACGGGTGTGGATGTATTAAAACTTTTAAAAGAGCAAAGCGATGCGGATACGACTGTGATTATTGTCACCCATAACTCTTTAATTGCTGAAGTTGCTGACCGATTGATTTGTATTAAAAATGGTAAAGTAGAAACAAATCTTTTAAATCAACACCCCAAAAAAATTGATGAGGTTAAGTGGTAATGATGTTAAAAAGAAAGATGTTTCGTGATATAAAAAATAATTTGTCGCAATTTATTACTATTTTTTTAATGATTATGATTGGAGTTATGGTTTATTCTGGAATTGAAGCTTATATGGATGGAATGGAAAAAACAAGTGAAACGTTTTATTCCGAAAATAATCTTCAAGATTTAAATGTTTTAGGAAATAATTTTACAAAAGAAGATTTAGGTACAATCAAAAATATAGCCAATGTTTTGGATGCAGAAAGAAAGTTGTCTGTAACAGGGTTAACAGATAATGATAAAACCCTTTTGCTTAATTTTATTGAATCAAATGCTATTTCTAAGTTTTATGTCCTAGCAGGAGAAGGGTTTGATGTAAATAAATCTGGTGTATGGTTAGATTATTTTTATGCTTTAGAAAATGATATTAAAGTGGGAGATACTATCCTAGTAAAATATGAAGAATTAGAACTTCAAGAAACTGTTTTAGGACTTATTAATGTACCAGACCATTTATATGATGTACGTGATGAATCTGAAATTTATCCGAATCGAAAAGATTTTGGTTTTGCCTATCTTTCTATTCATGAAATTAAAGAAGAATATATAAAAGGAAAAGTAATGAATGAAATGGGTATTACAGAGGAAAAAATTTTTGATACCATTGTCCCCAATTTTCATTACCAAGACTACTATGTATTTAATACGATTATGGTTGATGCTTTGTATCCAGATCAAAAAGACACTATAAAATATGAAATAGAGGATAAAGTAAAAAATGCAATTGCTATTTTTAATATAGAAGATACTGCTTCCTATAAAACTTATCAAGGAGAAATTGATGAAGGAAAAACGTATGTTGGTGTTTTTTCAGGATTATTTTTATTTATTGCAATGCTTTCTGTTATTACAACGATGAGGAGAGTAGTGAAAAAGCAAAGAATCCAAATTGGAACTTTAAAGGCCTTAGGGTTTAGTAATAGGAAAATAATATTTCATTACGTAGAATATGGTTTTTGGATTTCCATTATGGCATCTTTTCTAGGATTATTTCTTGGTTACTATTTTATAGGAAATTTATTTCTATCTCTTGAAATGGCTTTCTTTGAAATTCCTAATGGGCATCCTGTTATGAACAAAGCGAGTTATATTGTAGCCATTTTGGTTGTATTTGCTGTTGCCCTTATTACTTATCTGACAAGTAGAAGTATTTTAAAAGAAAATCCAGCAGAAACGTTACGAAATAAAATACCGAATGTTAAGGAAAAGACACTTACAATAACGACAAAAGGAATTTTTAAAAAGTTAAATTTTTCTAGCAAATGGAACTTAAGAGATATTTTTCGAAATAAAATGAGAACATTTATGGGACTTGTAGGAGTTGTTGGTTCTTGTATGCTAATTGTATGTGCTTTGGGAATGTTAGATAGTATGAATTATTTTATAGATTTACAGTTTGAAAAATTATACAATTTTGATTATAAATTAAATGTAAAAGAAAATATAAGTTCTTCTTCACTAGACATATTAGAAAATCAATATGGAGATAAGACATCCAAAACATATGGAATTGAGATTCAAAATAATGGAAAAAGAGAAGCAAATAACCTTTTTGTAACGGATGCTAAAGAGTATATACGCTTTGTTGATCATAAGGGGAAATATATCGAATTGAATCGTAATGATGGCATTTATGTAACTTATAAATTGGCTTCTACAAAAGGGTATAAACTGGGAGATGAAATCACTTGGCATATTTACGGAGAAGATACGTATTATACTTCTAAAATTGTTGGATTTAATAAAGATCCGCAAAATCAAAATATGACAATGACAAGAGATTATTTAGAAAGTTTAGGAATTTCCTATCAGCCAGATGCTATTTATACAAATAGAGATTTAAGCGATACCAAAGAAATTGATGATGTAAAAACCATTCAAGATATACAAAGTTTAAAAAATGGAATGGCCAATATGTTGTCAATGATGAAAACAATGTTAGCTTTAATTATTTTTGTAGCCATCCTTTTAGGAGGAATTATTCTTTATAATTTAAGTATTCTTTCTTATACGGAGAAACAATATCAATTTTCCACTTTAAAAGTTCTAGGCTTTAAAGATAAACAAATTAAAAGCATCTTTGTAAAACAAAACAATTGGATTGCAGTAGTATCAATTATTATTGGTCTTCCATTAGGGTTTTGGTTAACAAATTGGCTATTTCAAACAGCTATAGAAGAAAGTTATGATTTTTCCGCTTTTATTACGATTCGTACTTATCTTATTTCTGCAATTGGCACTTTTGTCATATCGTATGTAGTATCAAAATTTTTAGCAAGAAAAGTTAAAAATATCGATATGGTTGCTAGTTTGAAAGCAAATGAATAGAAGAAAAAAATTGTTTATATTATAATACTTCCTAAGTAGGAGGTATTTTTTTGTATGGAAGGTAAAATTAAGAAAGAAAATATTATTTTTATAGCACTTCTTTATAATTGGTTTGCTAATTATGAAAATGAATTAGAAGAATGGGATGTCTCCAGTTTTATAGAGAAAGTAAGAGAACATTTAAGAAGTAAATTTCAAATGGAAATAGAAATGGAATCTTCTTGTAATCAAGAGGAAGAATGGGATTATTACAATGAAGTCATTAAAGAAATGTTTATATTTAAATATAAAGGATTGTCGGGAATTTATGAATTACAAAGTTTAGAAGATGCAGACTATATCTATGATAGACAACCCAAAGAGGTAATACAAGCTACTTTGCAACATGAGGCATTATTTTGTATACACGTAGCCAAAGAAAATTTAGAAATTAAAACCGAATATAAGTGGAAAAGTGAAAGAAAAGGAATTTATACTCTACATGGAAAAGATGCACAACAACACGTAAGAGAAGACTTAGAAAAGAATGGATGCAGAAATATTCAAATTGGATTTCCAACGCCTGCTCAATTAAAAGACGATGTAGGTTTTTCCGTTACTTATACTTGCGAAGAACCTATAGAAAAAGTAAATGTATTAGCGTAAGAAATAGAGGTTAGGAAGTGAATGGATTTGTATACTTATCAAGAATTAGAAAAAATGAAAAAAGAGGGGACTATCTTAAATTGGGATGCTATTACCAAAGAACAATTGGAAAAATTATTTATTGATGAACATATTTCAAATAGTAGGATTGCAGATTTATATGGTGTAAGTAATGATAAGGTTCGTTCTAAAAGAAGAAAATGGGACATTAGTGTTACATCTGCAAAATATATTTATAAACGCTATACAGAAGAGAATAGTTCTTTATTTGAAATGCTAAATACAAGTTCTAAGGAAAGACTATTAAAAGAAGAAAATATTGAGTATATGGCCAAAGCATTTACTCATTATGTATTTCGTAATGGGCCAGTAGAAGATATGCACACAATGGGTAAGTTTGATCAAAAGGATATGAAAACATTAAATAAGTATATGGTAAATCGTATTGCAGGATTACTAAAATTAATGCTAGATGGAGAGTGGCTAAAAATTGAGTTACTTTGTGATGCACTACGTTATTATGGATCCGATTGGGATTCAGTTTGGTTTAGAAGAAGAAAAATAATCAAATAATAAGTAAAAAATGGGAATAGAAGAGGATTTAATTTTTCTTTTTTCTTTTGGCATAAAAGTCATTTTATAAGGAAACACTATAAATGGTGAAACGAATGATTTACGATTATGAAATAAAAAAAAGAAATCAGGAAGAAATTCTTTATCTTTATTTAGATATCAATCAAGAATTTGCAAAATTAAATGCTAAAAATAAAAAGAAAAAAATAAAAGAATATGTTAAGGAATATATAAAGAAAAATAAAATTGTATTTGAAGGAACAACAGTTGCTATTTTAGTAGGTGGATTAGTGGTAGGAACTCTTACTTTAAACGAACCAAAACAAGAAAGCCTTACGAATTCTTCTTTAAATACTTATGTCATTTCAACGATTCTAAAAGAAGAAACACCTACTATAGAGATACAAGAAACTAAAGAAGTAAAAGAAGAAAAAGAAGAAGAAAAGCAAGAAATAGCACAAACAAATAAGAATACAATTTCCAAAAAGGTAGTTTCTCCAACAAAAGAAGTTACGATAGAAAAGCCAAGTAGCGATGAAGAAACTAAAAAAGTAGAGGAACAAAAAACATATGTTACGATTTACCAAAGTAACGGAAAAGTTTTAAATCTAGAATTAGAAGAATATGTTTTAGGAGTAGTAGGTGCAGAGATGCCCGCCTCTTTTCCTATAGAAGCCTTAAAAGCCCAAGCAATTCTTGCAAGAACGTATGCCTTACGCGCTTTAGAAAAAAATATTCAGCTTACAAATAATTCAAGTACACAAAATTATAAAACGAATGAAGAATTAAAGAAAATGTGGGGAAGTAGTTATTCTACTTATTATAACAAAATAAAAAGTGCTACAGAAAATACAAAAGGAATGTATTTAACTTATCAAGGGGAAATTATAGAGGCCGTGTATCATTCGACAAGCAATGGGGTAACAGAAGATGCCAAAAACGTATGGGGTAATTCTGTTCCTTATTTAGTAAGTGTATCCAGTCCTTATGATAAAGAAAGTCCTTCCTTTATAAAAGAGGCGTTTTTTTCTTATACAGAATTATCGAATAAACTTGGTTTTACTGTTTCTTCGGAAACTTCTTTTGAAGTATTAAGTAAAACGGAAGGAGAAAGAGTGCGTGATCTACAAATTGGAACTCAGGTTTACAATGGGGTTACACTTCGCAATCTTTTAGGTTTACGTTCTGCAACGTTTGAAATTGTCAAGAAAGAGGATGGAATCACATTTGTTACAAAAGGATATGGTCACGGAGTAGGAATGAGTCAATATGGAGCAAGTGGTATGGCAAAAAACGGGAGTAGTTATGCAAGTATCTTAAAACATTACTATCCAGGGGTTACGATAAGCCATAAGTAGGTAAGAGTTCATTTAGCGTTTCTCCGATGATTTTGGAAATTTTTAAAACATATTCGTCGATATCTTTCGTAGATAAAAGATAAGTTTGTTTTTTGATTACAAGTTCTATACAAGTGGGAATTCCAATCGTTAAAACGGGAATACCCATTGTTTTTTTACTGATTTCTTGGTTATTTCCTTTTAAGCCACTTCCAGGAATAATTCCTTTATTGGTGACTTCGATTGTGTGGTTTAAGTATTTAGAATTTTGGCAGACAAAAGCATCAATACAAATTAAGAGTTGAGGCTTTATTGTGGTTACAACACTTTTTACGACTTGGGCTGTGTCAATTCCCGTTTCGATTAAGGCTCCTGGTTCTAAAGCAGAGATTTTATTCCCGTATATATCGAAACCTAGCGTTTCTATAAAAGCATTCACGTTTACATTTTTTAATACTTTGGGTCCTACGGAATCCGATGTAAAGTTGTCATTGCCAAGTCCTACAACAAAAAAATGTACTTTCGAAGGTAGTTTTTCTTTTTTTAAAAAGAAAAGAAGGGTATCTAAAAGTTGTTGCTTTATTTTTGCTTCTTGGGTAACGTTTGTAAACGAAATACATATAGAATTTTTGTTATCTTTCTTTTTTTCGATTTGTAAATCACTTCTAAACCCATTTATTTTCATATCAATCACATTTATAGTATTCTAAAAAAGTTTCTTTTTATTTACATAAAGCAAGCATTTTGGGAAAAAGTAGTAATAGGTGATGCGTTTTGAGTCTTTGGGGAAAAAGTTTAAATGGAGAGGCTTTGCCTTCTTTAAAAAAAGATATAGAGGTTGATACTTTAATTATAGGGGGAGGAATTGCAGGGTTAACTACTCTTTATTATTTAAAGGATAAGGAATCTGTCATTCTTGTTGATGCTAGTCTAGTCGGTGAAGGGGTTACAAAAAATACAACAGGGAAACTTACTTATTTACAAAATACAATTTATAGTGACCTTGAAAGAAATCGAGATTACGATGTTGCAGTAGAATACTTAAAATCTCAAAAAAAAGCTATAGATTTGGCAAAAGAGATTATAGAAAAAGAAAAAATTGATTGTCATCTAGAAAAAGTGGATTCTTATGTGTTTACTAATCAAGAAAAAGAAATCAAGAAAATAAAGCAAGAAAAAGAGTTTTTAACTAGCCAAAATATTGAAGTAAAAGAGGGAAATTTACCTTTACCATTTCCTTATCTGGCAGCCATAAGTGTTGCAAATACATATGTTTTTCATCCTATTCTTTATATAAACCATTTGAAAAATTTATTAAAAGACAAAATCTATGAATATACAAAAATAATGAAAATTAAATCTTACCATAAAAAGTATATTTGTTATGGGGAAAATGTTAAAATTATTGCTTCTAAAGTGATTATAGCCTGTCATTATCCTTTTTTCATTTTTCCTTTTTGCCTACCTTTAAAGTCTCATATTGAAAAATCGTATATTATTGCGAGAAAAGTAAAGGAAAATCCAAAGTTTTCGGCGATTACAGTATCTAATCCTAGTATTTCCGTACGTTATTATGAAGATAAAGAGGGTGTATATGAAATTTGCCTTGTGAGTTCTCATAAAACATCTAAAAATCAAGATGATGAAAGAAATTTTAAAAATGTGAAAAGAATTTTTGCTATAAAGGAAGAAGATATTGTAGCCTTTTGGAGTAATGTTGATATTATAACAGATGATAAACTCCCCTATATTGGAGAGGTGAAAAAGAATTTTTATGTTGCAACAGGATTTAATACTTGGGGCATGACAAATGGTATTCTTTCTGGATTTATGTTAAGTAGAAAAATTTTAGGAGAAAAGATGCCTTATGAAGATTTGTTTTTAGTAAAAAGAAGTAATTTTTATCAAGTAAAAAACTTTTTTCCTAACATAATCGGTAGTGCTATTTCTTTTATTGGTAGTAAAAAATTAGACAAAGGGTGGTATAAAAAGAGTTTAGTATTTACAAAGAAAAATGGAAAATCTGTTGCTATTTATACAGATAAGAATGGTAAAAAACACACTGTTTATACAACTTGCCCTCATATAGGTTGTAGTTTAATTTTTAACGAAAAAGAACTTACTTGGGATTGTCCTTGCCATAGTTCTAGATTTACAATAGATGGAGAGTGTATAAAGGGGCCTAGTACGAAAGATATACGATACCGAGAATAACCATTATGGTAGTGTAGAAAATGTAAGGAAATTAAATTACTAAAAAGAACTTGTATAATTAAATATAGTTTAAAGAAAAATGAATAGATAAGTAAATATTTATTCATTTTTAAACAGGATAAACGCATGAGTTTATGTTATAATTTTCTTAGGTGATTTTATGAAACTTAGCAAGGATTGGCAAGATTATGAATGTTTAGATGCGGGAAATGGAGAGAAACTAGAACGTTTTGGGAGTGTCATTTTAAGAAGACCTGACCCGCAAGCCATTTGGAATGTAGAAAATGATGAAGCTTGGCAAAAAATCGATGGGTATTATCATAGAAGTAGTGAGGGAGGAGGATTTTGGGAATTTAAGAAAAAACTCCCCGAATTTTGGACAATTTCTTATAAACATTTAACGTTTAAGGTAAGTCCTACTAACTTTAAGCATACGGGGATTTTTCCAGAACAAGCCACCAATTGGGATTTTATTATGGAGAAAATAGAAAAAGCAAATCGAGAAATTAAAGTATTAAATTTATTTGCTTATACGGGTGCGGCTTCTATGGCAGCAGCTAGTCGTCATACCAAGGTAGTGCAAGTAGATGCTTCTCGAGGTATGAGTGATTGGGCCAAAGAAAATATGCGCTTGTCTCATTTGGAAAAGGAAGAAATTCATTTTATTGTCGATGATTGTGTAAAGTTTGTAGAAAGGGAAATAAGACGTGGCAATAAGTATGATGCAATCATTATGGACCCTCCAAGTTATGGAAGAGGTCCCAATAAAGAAGTTTGGAAATTTGAAAAAAATATTTATTACTTAATTGATTTATGTATGCAAATCTTATCAGATAAACCTTTATTCTTTTTAATTAATTCCTATACGACAGGAATTTCTAGTACCGTTTTAGAAAATATTTTAAAAACAACTATCTTAAAAAAATATCCGTATGGAACTGTTTTTGCTGGAGAAGTAGGGCTTCCTATTACAAGAGACAATTTAATTTTACCTTGTGGTATTTATGGACGTTGGGAAGAATGATGAATATTTTATATGAAGACAATCACGTTCTTGTAGTAGAAAAACCAATGAATGTTTTAGTCCAAGCCGATAATACAAATGATAAAGATTTGCTTACGATTTTAAAAGAATATCTTAAAAAGAAATACAATAAACCTGGTAATGTTTATTTAGGGCTTGTACATCGTTTAGACCGTGTAGTTGGTGGGGTTATGGTATTTGCTAAAACAAGTAAAGCCGCGGGAAGGTTGTCTAAGCAAGTGCAAAATCACGAACTAAAAAAAACGTACTATGCAGTTTTATGTGGAAATTTAAAAACAAGTGGACATTTAGAAAACTATTTAGTAAAGGATGAAAAAACAAATACTTCGTATGTAAACCAAGAAGGAAAACTTGCTATTTTAGATTATGAAGTCCTTGCGAATAAAGAAAATTTAACCCTTGTTAAAATTGATTTGAAAACTGGAAGGCATCATCAAATACGGGTACAATTTAGCCATTTAGGTTATCCCCTTTACGGAGATGCTAGGTACAATAAGAATTATCAAAAAGGAGAACAAATTGCTCTTTTTGCAAGTGAACTTTCCTTTTTACATCCGATAACAAAAGAAAGAGTAACATTTACGCTAGATTTACCTAATCGTTATCCTTATAATTTATTTTAATTGCTATAGTAATGAACTTTTTAGTATAAAGGTTCTTTTTTTTCATATAGTTTACTGGGTGATGCTATGAAGTATAGTGTGAATATTCCGTATCCAAAAATAGAAGTCGAGAAAAAAGATATTGAAATTGCTAAGGATTTGCTTAACTCTTATGCTGGTAGAGTAAGTGAAGATACAGCAGTACATAATTACGTATTTCAAATGATGATGCAAAATAATGAAGAATTAAAAAAAATATTAAGAGGGATTGCTATAGTGGAAATGAAACACGTAAGTATTTTAGGAGAATTAATTTATGCTTTAGGGCTTACGCCTTTATTTGCGAGTGTTGTAGATAACCATACAAAATGGTTTAGTGGAGAATATATAAATTACGAAAGAAATTGGGAACAAACCTTACTTGATAATCTAACCCAAGAAGAAATGGCAATTCAGAATTATGAAAAAATTATAACAAAAACAAATGATGAAAATGTGAAGCATATTTTAAAAAGAATTATTTTAGATGAACGAGTACATATTGAAATATTTACAAAGTTATTAGAACAAATAAAATAAGAGTTTGCAAAGACTCTTTTTGTTTGCAGAAAGATCACTTTTCATTTTACTAACCAATTTTGTATGATATAATGTGTTTATAATGGAAAGAGGGTTCGACATGGATAGTAAATATGATGTAATTGTAATTGGAGCGGGGAATGCTGGCCTTGTATCTGCTTTGAACCTTGTAAAAAATGGTAAAAAAGTTCTTGTTTTGGAAAAGGGTAAAACTCCAGGTGGTTTTGCTACTAGTTTTGTTCGTGGTCGATTTGAGTTTGATGTATCTTTACATTCAATGTGCGAATATGGAACGGAAAAATATCCGGGAGAAGTTTATAAATTATTTGAAAAGTTAGGAATTTTAGATAAAGTATCTTTTACCACTGTTCCGGAAGCTTTTCACGTTTTTTCAATGGACCAAAATGTTGAATACGAAATGCCTTTTGGAATATTAGAATTTATGGAACAAATGGAGAGTTATGTCCCGGGGTGTGAAGAATCTTTAAAAAAATTTTTTGTTCTTGCGGAAGAAGCAAAAGAAGCGTTAACTTACTTAGAAGAAAATAAAGGAAAAGTTGATCAAACCTATCTAAAGAAAAATTTTCCCGATTTTTTAAAAGTATCTATACATACCGTAGATAAAGTATTGGACTCATTAAAAATGCCAAAAAGAGCACAAGAAATTTTAGGTACTTATTGGGTGTATTTGGGAAGCCCTACTTCGAAATTAAGTTTTGTTCATTTTGCTTCTATGGTATTTTCCTATATTGCAAAAGGTGCACAAATTCCGATTAAAAAAAGTCATGAAATTAGTTTAGTTCTTTCTGAAGAAATAAAAAAATTAGGGGGAGAGATTAAGTATTTTTCTTGTGTCAAAGAAATTTTATTTAAAGAGAAAAAAATAGCAGGAGTTTTACTTACGAATGGTGCCATTTACGAAGCAAGTCACATTATAGCAAATGTTTCTCCAACTATTGTATATGGAAGTTTAATACCTAGTCCGGTGGTTTCAAAAGAAGCAGTACAACTAACAAATTCCAGAGTATTAGGGGCTAGAGGGTTTTCTATTTATTTAGGATTAAACCAAAGTGCAAAGGATTTAGGCTTAGAAGATTATACTTATATCATTTGTGAAAATTTAGATAGCAATAAAGAATACCAAAATAAAAGTTCGATTAAAAATTGTAGTAGTATTGTAAATGTATTAAACAATGCCATTCCATCTTGTTCTCCTAAAGGAACAACGATTGTAACTTTTACGAGTTTGTTTATGGGGGATGTATTTTCTAAAAATGTAACAGAAAAAAATTATTTTGATATGAAAAGTAAAATTGCCGAAAATATGATAGATGCTTTTGAACGTACAACTGGTATTGTGATAAAGCCTTATATTGAAGAAATTGAAATTGCTACTCCAGTTACATTTGCAAGATATACAGGGCATCCTGATGGTGTGATTTTTGGTTATAAAGCAACAGGTATGGATAATTTACTTCCAAGAATGCTTGCGATAAATACGGAAAACTTTATTCCAAATTTACGTTTTTGTGGGGGTTTCGATATTAAATTATCGGGATACCACGCTACTTATTTATCAGGAGATTTAAGTGCAAGGCTTACAATTCAAGATATGAAAGGAGAAGAGTAAGTATGGAACTTGATTTAAAAGGTTTAGGAAGCAAAGATATGTTGGCTTTAAAAAATGTGCCTAAAGAACGTGAAAAAGTAATCCATAGTTCTTCTTCTAATGCCATTCAAACCAAATTTGTAGCCAATGAAATTGCAGAAAGTTTACATCCCACGATACAGTATGTTAAAGTAGCAGATATTATAGAAGAGGGGAAAGATGCTAAAACCTTTGTCTTAGTCCCTGATATAGATGCTGGTACTAAAAGACTTGCCTATTTTAGACCGGGACAATATGTAAGCATCAGAGTCGAAATAGAAGGTGGAATTTATAAAAGACCTTATTCGATAAGTTGTAGTCCTAAAAATGTTTATGATAATATATATACGATTACAATTAAAAGAAGATCAAGAGGAATTATTTCTAACTATTTCTTAGATGAAGTAAAAATTGATGATAAATTTTCGATTAGTGCACCCACTGGTAATTTTTATTATGAACCATTAAGAGATGCTAAAAATATTATTGCCCTTGTAGGGGGAAGTGGGATTACTCCTATTATTTCTATGGCAGAGGCCATTCTAGATGGTATTTTAGATTGTAAATTAACCATTCTTTATGGTGCAAGAAGCGAAAGTGATTTATTGTTTCATAAAAAGTTAGAGGAAATGGCTGCAAAAAGCAAATATATTCAAATAGAATATATTTTAAGTGAAGAAGAAAATTCCAATTATAAAACGGGATTTATTACCAAAGAACTGATAGAAAAATATATGGAAAATGAAAATTCGTTCTTTGTATGCGGACCACTTTCTTTATACGATGCGATGAATGAACTTTTAAAAGAGTTTCATATTCCAAATAAATATATTCGTACAGATGCTTTTTTTGGCAGAATGGATTTAAGAGGAAACGATTACTATAACTTAACAGTTTTAACAAATGGAAAAGAAATAAATATTTCTTGTTGTGCAAGAGAAACGTTACTAAGTGCGATGGAGAAAAGTGGTATTGATGCTCCAAGTAAGTGTCATGTTGGAGAGTGCGGCTTTTGCAGAAGCAAATTAAAAAGCGGCAAAGTAAAAACTTTTGATGAATCGATGCGTCTTGCAGATAAAGAAAATGAATATATTCATCCTTGTGCAGCATTCCCAGAAAGTGATGTTGTAATTGAATTGCCATATTAAAATGGCTTTTTTTGCAAAAATAATTGTACAATATGTACAATTATGTGTTATACTGAATTTAGAAAATAGAG
>CAZIDI010000020.1:0-13807 GCA_964537805.1 uncultured Muribaculaceae bacterium
TGCAAATATTTTTATTCTAACCTAATGACTTTTCGTCAGAAACTTGGTACAATGTACTTAGAATAGGTGAAGTGGTATGAAGTTTTTTTATATTTTATTAATTTTAATTATTGTTATTGCCATACTTGCTATTGTGTATATTTCTTATTTTAATAAAATGCAATATTTAAAGACAAAATTGGAAAATGCCGAAGGAATCATTGATGAGATTTTAAGAAAAAGATACGATATGTTAGTAAGAGCAGACAATATTGTAAAGTCTACTTTAAATGATGGAAAAGAATATTTTAAAGAGTATATTCAATTAAAAGAACAAAAGATAACGAACTTTGATATGGATAGAAAATTAAAAGAAGCCTTTCATACTTTAAACAAATTTAAAGATGATTATCCTGAACTTGGTAACCATAAAGAATTAAAAGAAATATTTAACTCTATTAAAGAATCTGATGAAAAAATAGCAGCCATTACAAGTTATTTTAACAAAAATACAAATGAACTTAATGGATACATTCGCAAGTTTCCTTCAAATATCATTGCCAAAATTCATCATTTTAAAATTAACACTTTCTTTGATGGCAAAGATATGAGTGATGATGTCTATGATGATTTTAAGTTATAAAAACATTTTATTGGGAACTTATGCGAATAATTTTAATTTAAATTTGAAATAATATGAAAGATAAATATGGAATTATAGAAAAAGCACTACAATATACAAAAAGCATCCATATATATGGTGTAGTATCTTAAGAAATATTTCAAATGCGGAATTAGAAGATATAAACAAAAAATTATATGAAAAATATCAATTAAAAGTTGAAGTTGTTAGTCAAGAAGATGAAGCATATTTTACTGCGCTTGGGTGTTATAGCGAGGTAGATTATAATAAAACTATTTGTGTCTTTATTGGTGGCGGAGGTTCTATTGAACTTATATTTGTAAAAAATAAAAAGGTAATAGATAAAAAATATTATAATTTTGGTGTTGTTGACATAACAAATAAGTTTGATAGTTTAAAGGATGATATCCCAACAGCCACATTCGAGGAAGTATATAATTATGTAAGCAATTTAATTAATGATATAAATATCCAAGCAGATATTTTAATATTAGCAGGCAGACCATTTATATTGGTACAATAATGCTCAATATGAACTATTAAATAACACACTATATTCTAGTGAAAAGCAAAAATTTATGATTACTAGAAATATGAGTGACCAATACGATAAAAATGCTCTTATTACATCCTTAGAGAAAATAAGACAAAATAGTGATAATCCAAAATGGTTTGATGGCTCAAGAGCAATGAAAGTTATAACGAATTTAATATCACATAAAGTAAATGCTAAATATATTATTCCGACAAAAATAAATATGGAAGATGGATTAAAAAGTAAACTAAATAAAAAACTTTTGAAAGCAAAAATAATATTTTAATCTTCACATTGTTAACAACAACCAAAATATTTTAATGGTTGTTTTTTAAATCCCAATCAATAGGTGTTCTATTGTTCTTTTTTAAAAATTCATTAGTTTTAGAAAATGGTTTACTTCCAAAAAAACCATAGTTTGCAGAAAAAGGGCTTGGATGAGCAGAGGTTAATACTAAATGTTTTGGATTGGTAATAAACACCTTTTTTTCTTTAGCAAAATTTCCCCAAAGTATAAATACCACTGGTTCTTCCTTATTATTTAGAGTTTTAATAATATAATCCGTAAGTCTTTCCCAACCTAAATTTCGATGGCTGGCTGGTTTATCTTTCTCAACGGTTAATACGGCATTTAGTAAAAGAACACCTTGTTTAGCCCAATAGGTTAAGTCTCCTTCATTATAAGGAGGGACTCCTAAATCACTTTCTAATTCTTTATAGATATTTTTTAATGATGGTGGAACTTTAATTCCTTTTTGTACAGAGAAAGATAAGCCATGGGCTTCTCCAACACCGTGATAAGGGTCTTGCCCTACAATCACTACTTTTACGTTTTTATATGGCGTTAATTTTAAAGCATTAAAAATATAATCTTTAGGTGGAAAAATAGTTTTGATTTTGTATTCCTGTTCGACAATACCATAAAACTTTTTAAAAACTTGACTTTCAAATACAATTTTTAATACATCATCCCAGTCATTATTTAACATCTTTTACTACTCCTTTTTTATTATTAATTTAACATTTCTATTAAAGTTTGTCTATTTTATTTCCTTATTTTTTAAACATAAAGCATAGAAGGCAAATAGTATTTGTGCAATTATGAATAGAAATCCTACTAAAAATATGTATCGTACTCCTTGTGATAAAGCAATACCACATAAAAAGATTCCTATTCCAGTTCCAACATACTCTATCATTTCTTTTAAATTATTAAAAGCAAGTTGCTCTTCATTGCTATAACGATTTACATAAGGGGCATCGGTAACATCAAGATAAGCATCACTACTTACTTTGATAAAGATTAATGCTAATAAAATGAGCAATTTATGATTGGTAAGAAAAGCAAGCAAATACAAAAGCATTCTTGTTCCATACTTTAATAAAATATTAATATAGTTATTTTTACAAGTTAATTTGGCTAAAACTAACGTTCCTACTATGACAGAAACGATTCCCAAAATGATACTAAAATTTGAAATTGCAGTAGCAGAAAAATAAAGATAATCTGCTAATATTATTACTTGTAATTCAGTAATGGAGCTATAAGAGATTTCTCCAAAAAGAACATATAGCAAATAAAATATAGATATTTTATCTTTTTTTATTTTGAAAACTATATCTTTTAACATATTCACACTATTGGTCGTTTTTTCTTTTTTCATATATTTTTCTAAATTAGTTTTATGTAAGATAACAAAAGTAATAAACGTTAAAATACAGGAAACTAAAATATAAAAGTTATAATGAATTTGTAATTTTCCAATTCCTTTTCCTAAAAGAATTCCCGTTAGAAATACTCCAATATAATAACAAGCATCATAGATTATATCTCGCATTGCATAAATTTTATCGTCTTTTTTAATTATTGTAATTAAGGGATATAATGTAATCCATAACTCGACATCTATTACATAGTCGACCATAATGAAAAACTTAATTAAAATATTGAATCCCGTTTGGTTTAAAAGAAATAAACCTAACATCACAAATGATTTTAGTAAAAACAAACAACTAGAAAACTTTTTTAATTTTTCTTTTGGAATTAAATTTGAACTCAAAAAAATGGCAGAAACGGAAAGTATAGAGCATAAACTAAACACTGTACTAATGGTTTGTACAGATAAGTTATTTTCTTCCATCCAAAGTTCTTGGAAAATATAAAAAATTCCTCCTGCAAAGGAATATAATCCAAGAACAAGAAATAATCTTTTTAATTCTTTATTCATTTTCTTCATTTTTAACTATCTCTTTTCCTATTTATGATAACTTTCATTGTTCATAATTTTAAATGCTCTATAAATTTGTTCAAGTAGTATTCCTCTAAATAAACCGTGTGGAAAAGTCATTTTAGAAAAAGACAAAGACATATTGCTTATGCTTTTTACTTTTTGAGAAAGTCCTAAAGAACTACCAATGATAAATGTAATATTACTATGGGTAATAAAGGTATTTTCTAATAAATTAGCCAGCGCTTCACTTGTAGTTTCAATTCCCTCAATTTCTAAAGTAATCACATAGTCTTTTTCTTCAATGCATTTTAATATTTTTTCTTCTTCCTTTTCTAAAGAAACTTCATCTTTTAATTCGGTTATATTTAGTTTATGATAGCGATTAATTCTTTTGGCATAATCATTTACTAAATCTACTAAATACTTTTCTTTTAATTTTCCTAAACAAATAACTTTAATCACGAAGTAACCTCCGTTATTTCAGAGCGTTTGGCACATTGAACGTTTGTAAAATGAATATCATATTCTTTGAAAGTTTCTCTTATCATTTCCAAGGCTTTTTCTTCCGTATTATTAATGTTACTTAAATGCATTAAAATAATTTTTTTCGTATGAGGGCCAATTAGTTTGCTTAAATAAAATGCCGAATCTTTATTTGATAAATGACCATAACTTCCTACAACTCTTGTTTTTAACCATTTAGGGTAAGGCCCATTCAAAAGCATTTCAATATCGTGATTGCTTTCAAAAAGATAAATTTCTTTATCTTTTAGAATTT
This sequence comes from uncultured Muribaculaceae bacterium, assembly GCA_964537805.1. Lineage (GTDB taxonomy): Bacteria > Bacillota_I > Bacilli_A > RF39 > UBA660 > MGBC108787. The sequence continues at coordinate 4,167 of CAZIDI010000020.1, forward strand.
CAAAATATTTACGATTGACATAACCTGTATCAGTAACATAAACAACCGATTCTCCTTTGTTTTCAAAAATAAAATTTCTAGCATCTGGGGCATCGTGAGAAGATTTAATACTTTTGATTTTCAAATCTTTTAAATACATATCATCTTCGTAAATTATAATATTTTCATAGGCTTTAATATCTTCTAAATCATAAAACATTGGTTGACTTAAAAGAACCGTTGTTTTGTAACGATTTACAAAAGTTTTTAAAGCACTCGTGTGATCTTTATGGGTGTGGCTTATTAAAATGTAATCAATTTCTTCCGGAGTTTTCCCTATTTCTGCTAGTTTTTCTTTAATGTATTTGGCATTTCTTCCTAAATCAATTAATATTTTTACTTCCTCGGTTTCGATGTAAGTAGAGTTTCCTTCGGAACCGCTTGCTAAAACAACGACTTTCATTAGCGATATAAACTCCTTGGATTCAACCACTGACCACCCTTATTTGGTTCCCCTTTCGATACGCCAAAGTGTAAATGTACTCCGGTAGAAGAACCACTACTACCCATATAGCCTATGACTTGTCCACGACTTACTGTATCTCCAACATTGACTTCCAAATTTTGCACCAAATGTGCATACATTGTATAGTAACCATCACGATGGTTAATAATGATATGATTTCCATACGTACCACCACAACTATTACCATAACTTCCAATATTAGCACAACCTGTTTCTACTTCTACTACAACTCCAGCACGTGCAGCATAGATAGGAGAACCGATTGGGTATATAGAGATATCAATCCCATTATGAAATTTTCCCCAACGATACTCGAATCCTGAAGTAATTGTGTAAGGACGATTCGTTGGCCAACCCCAAAGTTTACCGGTTTCATTGTAATCTCCAATTGGTTTTAAACCACCTTTTGTAGTAATTTCGTTTTGTACATCACGTATCGTAACGGATTTTAAAATTTCTGCTCCTTGGTTTGGCTCGCCATTTACAATTTGCGACTTTTTTGTAATTCGTTCAATTCCCGTAATTCCTACTTGGGTAATTTCACTAAACCCTGCTGTTCTTTTAGAATCATATTCTACCTCTTTTTCATAGTTTTGCTCTTCGTCTGTAATGGAATAAATGCTTTCTACCAAAGTAAGAACAGGTTGAATTAAGGTAACATCTACTTTTTCTCCGATGGTTAAAATACTATCTTCCGTTTTGTATTTTGGATTTGCAATCAAAAATTCCTGAGGGTTTAATTGGTTATCATTTGAAATAGAGGAAATCGTATCTCCTTGCTTGACATTATAACTTGTTTTCTGGGCATTTTCTCCAAATAATAAAAATTGTGTAAGTTCAATAGCATCTGTATATATTTTCTCATTTACACTTATAAAAGAAGGTTTAATGGTAATGGTTTCTTGAAAATACATATCTTCTATAATTTCACCAATTTCATCGATTGGTTCTTGTGTATTGTGAGTATAGGCATAAAACTCGTCTTTATCTACAAAGGCTTCTACAACATTCGTTAATGCATCTTTAAATACATTCTCATCTAATACATAAAGCGTAATATCTTCTTTTTTCTCTTCTGTTTCATTAAATTTAATTTTTATGGTATAGCCCTCTACGGTAAAATCGTCTTTATCTTTAATAGTATCGTAGATTTCTTTAGCAGATACGATATTTTGATCATAAGTATTGTATTCTTTTACGACAAAGCCATTCGGAGGATATACGTTATCCACTTGATACGTTTCTTTAATTTCTTTTTGTTCTTCATTAATTAAGGCATAAAGTTCTTCTTGACTTTCAATTAATCCTAGTTTGTTTCCATTTAAATAAACTTGGTATACTTTTTTGGCATAATCAAAATCGCGGGTTGTTAATCCCACAACAAGCAAAAAAATTCCTATCATTGTTGTTAATATAACTGTTTTGATAATATCCTCTTTTTTCAATGTCATCACCCTTTTTAAAATACTTCTTCTGGCTCTACACGTTGGTAATTTTTAAAGCAACTTTTATCAAGTTCAAATAAAAGTTGAATAAGGCCTGTTGAACCTCTACGATGTTTAGCAATAATTAAGTCGGTTGGTACAATTGTTGGTTTTTTCTCGGCTTTCTTTTCTTCAAAATAGTCTTGGCGGTTTAAAAATAAGACTAAGTCTGCATCTTGTTCGATAGATCCTGATTCTCTTAAATCCACAAGTCGTGGTTGATTGGATTCTTTTCTTTGTTCTGCACCACGCGTTAATTGAGCTAGAGCAATGACTGGTACATCGAGTTCAATAGCCATTTTCTTTAAAGAACGAGAAATCTCCGATACTTCCACTTGGCGAGATTCACTTCTAGTTCCAGTAGTAACTAATTGTAAGTAATCAATGACAACAAGAGCAAGACCTTTTTCGCTACTGGCAAGGCGGCGACATTTAGCACGAATTTCTGGTGCAGTTACCGATACATCATCTTCAATATAAATACTCGTATCCGCAAGTTCACTCATTGCTTCATTGTATTTTTTCCAATCGTTATGATTAAGGGCTCCTGTTTTTAATTTGTCGCCCTCTATTCCTCCTACGGCGCTAATCATACGATTTACTAATTGTTCAGAAGTCATTTCTAGGTTAAAAATAGCAACGGCTTTATCAGTCGACATTGCAGCATTCGTTGCAATATTTAAGGCAAAGGCTGTTTTTCCAACGGCAGGACGAGCTCCTAAAATAATTAGTTCTCCCCCGTGAAGTCCACTTGTTGCTTTGTCTAAATCATAAAAACCAGTCGCAAGACCTGTAATTTCACTTTTATTTTGAGCTAAAATTTCCAAATTGGCTTGGGCTTGTCTTAAAGCCTCAGAAATAGGGGTAAGTTCCATAGAAGCTCTAGCTTTTGCAACATCCGTAATTCTTTTTTCTGAATTATCAAGTAGAAAAGCCAAATCTTTTTCTTCTTCATAAGTATCTGTAATAATATTGGTTGCAGTATCAATTAATCTTCTACGAATGGCCTTTTCTTTAATAATTTTAATATAGGAATCCAAATTGGCCGTTGTGGCAACTGAATCGATGACTTCACTAATATATTCCAAGCCACCAATCGCATTTAAATTTTTTTGTTTATCCAATTCATTTTTGACTGTGGTAATATCTACCGGAGTACTATTTTTATGAAGTTCTACAAGTGCATTAAATATTTTTTGATTTGCATCGTTGTAAAACATACTTGCATCTACTTCTTCAACTACTTTTTCTAGGGCGTACTTGTTTAAAAAACATACACCTAAGACACTCATTTCTGCTTCTTTATTTTGAGGCATTTGTTTCACTGCCATACGCCCACCTACTTTCTACTTTTCTTTGATTTCAATTGTTATTTTAAATTTTACTTTTTTATGAAGTTCTATTTCTACTTCGTGACATCCTAACGTATCAATCGCATTTTCTATATGAATACATTTCTTATCAAGAGCATAACCTAATTTTTTCAATTCTTCTCCAATTTGTTTGGAAGAAATGCTTCCAAACGTTTTTCCTTCTTTACCAGATTTTAGGGTAAATATTAATTTTTTCTTTTGGATTTCTTTTGCAAGGTCCTCACATTCTAAAATTCGTTTTTCTTCATCTATTCTTCTAGTTTCCAGTTCAGTTTCCAAAACTTCTTTACTTCGTTTAGAATAGGGAACTGCCAGTTTATTTTTAATAAGAAAGTTATTGGCATAGCCATCACTTACTTCTATAATATCATCTTTTTTTCCTTGCTTTTTTACATCTTGTAAAAGGATTACTTTCATTTTTAAAGCCTCCTATTCGCTATTCATTATATCATGTAAGTTACTTTTTGTCATTGATTAACGCATTTACATTTTTTAAATTAGATTCATAGTTTCTTTTTTAATTTTAGTTTTTTTAATGTTGAAATATGTGTATAAATTTGCGTTTCTAATTCTTCAAATTGGTCATTTTAAAGTTTAATTGTTCTGATTAAGATAAAAAGACTTCCATTTCCTGTTGCATAATGTTTAAAATGTTCTATGGTCTCTCTTTGGAACAATCTGTATAAAAGTCTAGTGAATAATACAATCTGCTTTACATTTCTTCTTAAATTTATATTTCCGTAATATTCAAAATCAAAATAAAAAGATAATTTGAAATTATTATTCACAAGTATTTATTCTATCAGAAACTCACTATTTTGCAACAAAAAAACTGCCTTTTTTATAGACAGTTATTTTTTCATTATGCTGCTTTTTTGTTTTTATTTTTATCTATTGGAATTACTGGTGTTTCTTCTAGTTTATCAATTTGTTCTAATATTTCTTCTTTTGGTTCTAAAGAAGCATATTTTTGATCACTTTCTAATTTCTCAGCCCACATAGATAAGAATAATTCGGCAGATTCTTCTCCACGAGTTGCAATAAATTGATTTAAATAATCTACTCCACCTAGTTTTTCAATAGTCTCAGGGGAATAAATTTGTAACCAATCAGGTAACTCATAATTATTACGTTTAAATGTGAATAGGTTTTTCATTTGCTCCATACTAACATTGGCATTTTGAATAGATTCATCTTCTTTCATAAAGGAAATATCTTGCATTGCTTTTTCCACATTTTCTTCTGCCCATTTCATTGTTTCTAATGAGTCTTTAGCACTAATTTTTTCAATCATTTCGGCAAGTTTTGAAGAAAATATATATTGGAAATCATTTAATATTTCTGTAAGTTTTCCTCGTAAATCTTTACTATAGAATTGCGTAGATAAAGCAAAATCCATTACTTGGAACCAATCATTAGTATTCGCAGTACTCCAATGTCCAAATTCAACACGTTCTTTATCATTTTGGAATTTTCTACTTAAACCTAACAATTTATCTGTTAATAAGTTAGTAAGTGTGATACCAAAGAAGTTTTGTCCTTCTCCCATACGCCATTCGGTAGATATACATCCTGCTTCTTCAAATTTATTATATACAGCCATATTTCCATCGGTAATATCAATTGTTACTTCAATACCATCTTTGTCATAATTTGCTTCTGATGTAGGTTTGCTATAGTAATCAAATGCTGGGTAGTTTTTACGATTGCAAATTAAAGACATTGTAGCGCCATAGTATCCAAGTTTTCTTGTATCGGGATATGGATCTTTATTTCCAAAGATTCCTACTTCATCTACATTTGTTTCTACTGTGGGAATACTTTCTCTTAATTTGATATTGGCAGTACCATTATATAAGAAGTATTCATGTAATTTTTGATTATCTGCATATTTTTCATTATTATCTGTAATGGTATGGAATCCAAGTTTGAAGCCTTTTACCCCTACTAAATAATGATATAAAACTTGGACAGGCATATCTTCGTGCGTATCAAAGTTTTCATAAACAAAACGAGTTGTTCTTCTATGCACTTTTTCTTTATCTTTTTTAGCCCACCATTCATAAGCATCTTTTAAAGATAAGGTTTTTACATAAGAAGGAAGTGCCTCTATATTGTCTCCATAGATACTAAATATTTTTTTATAAGGTAATTCCGTAATATGATGAATTTCTATTTCTCCTAAAGAATTGACTGTTCGATATAAAATTGGATCCCCTATGTCATCCTTATAAACATTAATGATTTGAAATTCTTGTTGATTAGCGCTAATGTCTACCAACTTGCTTAAATCAAACTCTGCTTCTAAATATTCAATTGGATTTTGCGTGACAGATTTATAATTTCCTAAATTTACACGAATGTTAGAGCAACTTGCTAGTGCTTCAATTTTTATAGGACTCCATTCTTGTTTAATTGGCTCTGTAGAATCTACATCTACAATAAACATTTGATAAGGAACATTTTCACTTTTAATTCCTTTTGCTAAACCTACTAGTATTTTCATATTCAACCTCTTTCTTTTTAAAGCAAATTCTCTTTATTCTTATTCTTACCCAATTATAACATATCTATTACGGAAAATCTATAAAGTTTTTGTAAGTTTTAGGGCTAAATTTTCTATTGTCTAGCTATTAAAAAAAAGCTTACATTTTCTAACTCTTTTCCTATCTATCTATTCATTTTTTAGTATTCTTTCCAATGCAATGGTATTATCTACAACTTCTTTTTTTAAAACCATTTGTGTAATAAAAGGAATTTCGTATTCAGTTTGTTCTTCTATTTCCTTTATATATGCATCAAAATTTAAAGACTTAATTTGTTCTAAATATTCTTTTAAAATTCTTAAATTTTCAAAACTTGTTGTTTTTATAAAGTTTGCTATTGCATTATTAGCAGGCATTGGTTTTTCTTGTCTGTTTTGATTTAACTTATAAAAAATGCCTGCTTTATCGTTTGGACTAATTTTTCCATAATCAGAAAAATCGTAAAATGGAGAAAGGCATACCTTTTCTGCTATTATAATTTCAATATTTGTTGGATTTAAATCGCTATTTCCAAAAATAATTTGAAACATGTATTGTAACAACAAGTCATCATTTAATTCTTTAGGACAGTCTTGCTTTAAAATTTTTAGAAAGCTTGGTATCACTATTTTTAAATCTTCTAAATTGTATATTTCTTTTTGTTTTTCTTCATCTTTAGCATACCATTTTAATATTTCTTCTAAAGAATAAATTGGATAATTTTGAAAATTAAAATTTGGAGAGATGACTCCATATCTATTTCCTATTTTTGCTAAGTCATAAAATGCGCTTTGTTTCTTTAATCCTCTTATGATTCTAGAATAAAATAATTCTTTATATGCTGCTAATTCGTTTTCTTCTTTAAAAATTTTTTCAACTCCGTTTTCTATAAACCATTGTTTATAAAGATAATTTTTCCCTTTACATATCCTATCCATTTTTTCTAATCCATCGAGGATTAAATAGCCCTTTTCTCTTTTCATAAATATCACGAATAGTTATTTTAACATAAAAAATATTTTTTGCAATAAAAAACATTCTAAATATAGAATGCTTATTTTACAAATGGTATTAATGCCATAAATCTTGCATACTTAATTTGTTGTGCAATATGTCTTTGATGTTTTGCACATGCCCCTGTCATACGTCTTGGCATGATTTTTCCTTTTTCATTTATATATTTATTTATAATCATTACATCTTTATAATCCACACTTTTTCCAGCACACATTTGACATATTTTTTTCTTTTTTCTACGAAATTCTGCCATAAATTATCTCTCCTTTCCTAGAATGGTAAATCATCATCACTTAGAGCAATTTCTTCTCCAAAGTCTTTAAATGGATCTTCTGAAATATCAGAAGTTGGCATACTTTGTTCTGCTTCACTGAAATTTGTACTTGCATTCCCATTGTAACTACTATTACTATCGCTATTTTTAGAACCTAAGAATGTACAATTATCACAAACAACATCAGTTGTATATCTTTTAGTTCCGTCTTGAGCATCATAAGAACCTGTTTGGATTCTTCCTTCCACCGCTACTTGGCTTCCTTTTGCACAATACTTAGCGATATTTTCTGCTTGTCTACGCCAAGCAACACAGTTAATAAAATCTGCTCCACGTTCTCCATTTTGGTCTTGGAAAGGACGTGATACTGCTAAGGTAAAACGAGTTACATTTGTACCACTTGCTGTAGTACGCATTTCAGGATCTCTGGCAAGTCTACCGATTAATATTACTTTATTCATTTTCTACTCCTCGTCTAATTTAATAATTAGATGTCTTAAAATATTTTCATTAATAGATGCTTTACGATTTAGTTCGCTAATTGCATTATTGTCTGCTTCTACTACCATTACATAATAGTATCCACTAATTTCTTTTTTGATTGGATAAGCAAGTTTTTTTTCGCCTAGTTCATTAAATTCTACAATTTTTCCTTTGTTGTCTGTAATAATACTTTTCATAAATTCAGAAGTTGTTTTAATATTATCACTTTCTTGCGTAGATTTTACAATGAACATAACTTCATATTTTTTCATTTTCTACACCTCCTTATGGTCTATTTGGCTTTAGAGTTACTAAAGCAAGGAGTAATTTCATACTCGCGATTATTATAGCAAAAATAATTTTGCTTGTAAATCATTATTTTCTCCTTATTACATCCTATTAATCGAAATTCATTTTTATTAATTTACCAATACTTTTTCGATTTTCTAGGAGCAAGCCCTTTTTCTTCCATTTCTTCACCTAGAGGAATTGTAGATGAAAAAGTATTCCATAATACTTCATTGGTACCATATGTGAATATAAAACGTAGAATTGGATAAAAGCGTTTTTTGGTTTGTAAAAAATTCCATATATACTCTATATTTTCCTCTTGTATTAAATCATTTTTTATTCTTTCATAGACTTTAACATCACAATTTTTAAATATAGATTCATAGTTTGGGTCTTTCAAGCCTTGTATATCAAAAAGATAAAGATATTTTAACATTCCCATTTTTAATCTATTTTTGGCTAAATCTGCAATGAAAACCATTTCTTTATTTATTTCTATATTTTGAAATAAAGCCTTTATTTTCTTACCTTTTTTTAGAAGATAGATAGGATTTTTTTCTTCTGTGTTTAAATAAATATCACTTGGAGAATTTCCTATATCATAGCTTTTTCTAAATTTAAGTAATTGGCTAAAGATAAGTCCTTTATTTGCTGCAAAAAATTCTTCTTCATTTTGAAATGGGAAAGTAAAAGCATCCATATTGTTTATATCCATCTTTCCATAAGCAAATTCAATATTTTTTGCCTCTAAATCATATACGGTTAAACAGATTACTAATTTTACTTCATTTTCCATAATAGCCCTCTCAATTAATTTGCTATACTACCATTTTTTAAGCAATCTGTCAAAAAACTATATTTCTAAATCCCCTATTTTCTTTTCTCTTGCAAGTCTTACTAAATGATTAGCTTCAAAGTTTAAAAGTTCTTGCCCAAGTTTGGTATTTTGATAGTTATCTTGTTCAAAATACCCAGTTTCTGCTTGAACTAAAGTATAAGTTAAATTTTTTGAAACGTATTTTCTTGCAGCAGCAAGGCATCGCTTTAAATGATATGCTGATGTAATCAATGTTAAGTTATCATTCCCTTCAATTGAAATAAACTTAGTAAGATTTTGTAAAGTTTCGTTTGAATTGTTAGAAATACAGTCCATTATTATTACATTTTCTGGAATGCCTAATTCTAAGGCGTAGTTTTTCATTCTTTCTGCTTCTGCTAGGTCATCTTGTATTAAATACGAAATGCTTTCATTTTCTTTTCTAATTTTTTCAGGTGTTTGATTATTTTATGCACTACTAATTCCGTTTTCGTCTCCCGTAAATAAAATATTTTGAATGCGTCCTTTTTTATAGAGTTCTAAAGCCTTTTTTACCCTTACACACATTTCAATTTTTCTACTCGTGCCAAAGCATATTGCATATTTGCTTGGAACTTCATTATCATAAATATTTGAAAAAACTATTTTATTAATTGTGAAAGAATCTAAACGTTCATTATTGTAATTCTTCTTTTCACTATCCAAATTGGATTTATATTTATTTCACTTAATTTCATATGATTTCCACCTAGTTAAATTGTACCAAGTTTCTGACGAAAAGTCATTAGGTTAGAATAAAAATATTTGCAAAAAAAAATTGCAAAATAAAAGGTGTTGGATTATTATAAATTCCGATCAAAGAAAGAAAATAA
>CAZIDI010000021.1:0-13770 GCA_964537805.1 uncultured Muribaculaceae bacterium
GCTACAGCTACAGCATCAGGATTCACCCCAAACTCCTCTTTCATTGCATCAACTAATTCTTTTACTTCAAGAATAGTCATTTCTTTTAAAGCACTAATAAATTCATCTTTTGTTAATTTAGCCATTTTTTCTTTCCTCCTTATATTAATTTTCTTTTTGTTCAGCTAATAAATTTAAACCTATTGCTAAATCTCTAACATATTGCATCATACCACCAGCAAGCATAGTTAACAATCCGTCTCTTGATGGGATACTTGCATATTCACGAATAGTATCTATAGTAGCAACATCACCACTGATAATACCAACACGTATATCAAGTTTCTCGTTTTCTTTTGCAAAGTCTGCGATAACCTTGATTGGTTCTAGTAAGTCTTTTCCAAATAATATTGCATTTGGGCCTTCTAGAAATCCGTCCAAATTAAGTTTCAAATCATCTAAAGCTCTTTTAAGTAACGTATTTTTATATACTTTCACTTCAGCATTTGCTTCTCTTAATTTTGTTCTTAATGAACTAATATCAGCTACTGTTAAACCTTGGTATTGGAATAAAATAACAGATTCGCTATTTTTAATTTTTTCTGTAATCTCAGCAACAACAGCCTTTTTTTCCTCAAGAACTTTTTGACTTGCCATAACATCCTCCTATCTTTCAATAGAAAAGCTCTTTTCTTGGGAAAAAGAGCTTATAAAAATTATAAGTGTTCGTTTTCCCTCGGTAGGATTATTAAGATTGCTCCCCTACTGTCTTTGGTAATCGCTTTTCTATACCGTATTATATTAAAATATTGATTAAATGTCAAAAGTATTTTTGTCTAATTTAATTCCAGGGCCCATTGTAGAAGCAACAGTAATGGATTTAATAAATTTTCCTTTAACACTTGATGGTTTCATTTTAGAAATAGTATTTACAATATATTCTAAATTCTCTTGTAGTTTTGCATTATCAAAAGAAACTTTTCCAACTACACTATGAATATTTCCATATGTATCTGTTTTATAACTAACCATACCTTTTTTAACATCTTCAATAGCACTAGTAACATTAGTAGTAACAGTATTGGTTTTAGGGTTTGGCATTAAACCTTTAGGTCCTAAAATTTTACCTATTTTACCAAGTTCAGGCATCATATCTGGAGTTGCAATAATAACATCATAATCGAACCAATTTTCATTTTGGATTTTATCAATCATATCTTTATCTCCCACATAATCAGCTCCTGCTTTTTTAGCAGCATCGGCTTGGGCACCCTTAGCAATTACTAAAATTTTCTTAGATTTTCCTGTACCATTTGGAAGTACAAAAGAACCTCTTAATTGTTGATCTGCTTTTTTTGGATCAATATTAAGTTTAATTGCAATATCAACAGTACTATCAAATTTTGTAATGGATGTTTCTTTTACTAATTTGATTGCTTCTTCTAACGCATATTCTTTATTTCTTTCAACGTTTTTTGAAGCTTCCACATACTTTTTACCTTGCTTTTTCATTCATTCTCCTCCTAACTGTGGTTTATTAGCGGACTCTTTTTATATTTAAAATTTATATAATTATTCTTCTGTATTTTCTTCTTGTTTTTCTTCTTCAGCAGTTGGAACTTCTACATTACCACTAGCAAGTTCATGTGCTTCTGCTTCCAACTCTGCTAATTCTTCATCACGGCGAGCCATTTCTGCTTCATGTGCTTGGGCTTCTTTTGCTTGTTCTGCAAGTTCAGCATCATTTACACCTTTAATGGCAATCCCCATATTTCTGGCTGTACCCTCAATGATATTCATTGCTGATTCTACATCATAAGCATTTAAATCTGGTAATTTAGTTTCTGCAATACTTCTAAGATCTTCTTTGGAAATAGTAGCCACAATTTCATTTGCGCCTTTTTTACTACCTTTTTGTATCTTAGCTGCTTTTTTAAGCAAGAATCCAGCTGGTGCAGTTTTTATTACAAAATCAAAACTTCTATCTTCATAAACAGAGATTTCAACAGGAACAATGTCTCCCATTTTATCACGTGTTTGTTCATTGAATTTAGAACAGAAATCTTGAATATTAATTCCTGCAGGCCCTAAACATGTTCCAACGGGTGGAGCTGGTGTTGCTTTTCCCGCTTCAATTTGTAATTTAATTTTCTTTACGACTTCTTTTGCCACGAAAAACACCTCCTATAAAAATATTCTTCGTTTAGTGGTATTGGGCAAATCCGCATTTCCCTCCCACTTAAACACAACCTACTATAAACATATGCGATTGCACTTAAGATAATAGCACAAAAAAAGAGCATTTACAACTCTTTTTTAAGGTCATGTGTTAAAATATCTTCATGATTTGTTCCAATAAAAAATAACTTTAATTCTTCTAAAATATTATTCGCATGTTGCATTAATGTTTGGTATTCCATTACTTTAGAAATACTGTATCTTTCAATTTCCGTCATATTTATACAAGCAAATACTAAAGGAGAGTATTCACGTTCTGATTTTTGATTTTTATTTAACTCTCGATAATATTGATAATTTTCTAATTCTTTTTTCAATTTTTCCATTTTTTTAGTATCAATTTTATCTGCAGGCAAAGACAATAATTTAGATAAATCTTTCTTTGGATTTTTCAAAGATACTTTTCTTCTTTCTAATTTTAAATTCTTTATTTCTGTAATTGCAGAGACATCACCCTTTAATAAAGAATCTATTAATAAGCTTAATTTTGTATCTTTATATTCTTCATAAGAAAATTCATAAATTTTTTCAGCAGAAGAATAAAAATCATTTGGTTGATACCATCTAATAAATTTTTCATTATAATTAGAAATATGTACCAAATCGTAAGGATTAACTTGACTTTTTGTACCTTGATAACAATGGGGTACAATTTCCCCACAATTCCTTATTATTTTGTCCCTTAATTCTTCTAACTTTTTTTCTTCTAAAGAAACTTCATATTTTACAAATTCCTCACCAATATATTCAATATAATACATCTTTCTACCTCTTCCTATACTATATTAACAAAAAAAGAATTGACAAATCAACTCTTTATGACCTATTTACTAACTTGGAACAATTCTACTTCCACTGGCGTTTCTTGTCCAAATAAATCTATAAGTACATTTAATTTACTATTTTCCATATCAATAGAATCAATTGTACCCATCATTCCTTTAAATGGACCATCAATTACATTTACTTTTTCTCCAACTTTAAGTTCAGTCTCCGCATCTACACGGCTCATTCCCATATTGACTAAAATTCTATCTACTTCTTGTGGAAGCAATGGAGTTGGTTTTGCTCCTTTACCTGATGAACCAATAAAGCCTGTGACTCCTGGAGTATTACGTACAGCATACCAAGCTTCATCACTCATAACCATTTCCACGAAAACATATCCAGGAAACATTTTTTTTGTTTTTTCCTTTTTTACACCATCTTTTACTTCCACTTCCGTTGTTGTTGGAATAATCACACGAAAAATATTATCCTGCATTCCCATAGATTCTGTACGTGCTTCTAGTTTTTCTTTTACATTATCTTCGTGTCCTACATACGTTGTAATAACATACCATAACTTTTCCATTAATTAAACACATCCTTTACTACTGATAATCCTAAATCTAGTATTTGAAAGAAAACCATTACAATAACACAAAATACTAGAGTTGCAACTGAATACTTAAAGACTTCCTTTTTGCTAGGCCAAGAAACTTTTTTAAGTTCCAATTTAATTCCCTTAAAAAATCCTTCTTTTTTCTTAGCATTTTTTTTCTTTTTCTCATTTTTCTTTGCCATCCAAAAAACTCCTTTTTTCCAAATAAAAAACACTTTCGTGTTTGTTAAACTTAATTTATCATACTTGGTTATAAAAATCAATATGTTTTTACACCTATTTTTATACCGCTTCTCTGCTTTTTAATATCTCCTTGACCTTATTTTTAATCCTTTGAATTGCATTGTCAATTTGTTTTGGAGATTTTCCAAGTACTTTTGCTATTTCATTATAAGATAACCCAGCAATTAATAACTTATATACTTCGTATTCTCCACTAGACAAAGTTTTCTCTATAATTTCTAATAATTCATCAAACTCTTCATCTTTAGCGATATTGGTTAATGGATCATGTTCATTATTATCACTAATAATTTCTTTAAGAGGTACATTGTATTCTTGATAAACATGATCTAAAGATAAACTTTCTAATAATACTTTATTCTTAATACGACTTGCTTTACGGATTGTATTTTGAAGTCGTCTATCAACACATAAAGTAATAAAAGTAGCCATAGAAGAATTTTTATCTTCTTGATAAGACTGTAAGGCATCCGAAAAACCTACTAAAGCCTCTTGATATAAATCTTTATATTCAAAACCGTGTTTCATTGCAGAAAATGCATACTTCTTTATCACAATATCGATAATGTATTTGTATTTTTGAAACAACATATCTTTTGCGCCTTCATCCGATTCACATACTAAAAAATATAATTCATTATCAGAATAATCGTCGTATTTCAATTTAAAAAACCTCCTATTTCATTTTAAAAATTAATATACCTGCTGCAACACTGGCATTTAAACTATTTACTTTTCCCACCATTGGAATTGATACTTTTACATCGGTTATATTTTCAACGATTTTGCTAACCCCTTTACCTTCATTTCCAATGACAAGCACTTTTTTCTCTGCATAATCAATTGTTACATAATCTTCTCCATCCATAAAAGCAGAATAGACAAAATAATTTAGTTTCTGTAACTTTTTTAATGCTTCACTCAAATTACTCACTAAAACAATTTTTACTCGATCTAAAGCTCCCACACTTGTTTTCATCACTATATCATTTACTCGAACACTTCTATCTTTAGGAATTAAAATAGATTTTACTCCTGCTGCTTCACAAGTACGAATAATGGCTCCAAAGTTATGCACATCTTCTAAATGGTCTAGTGCAACAATAAAATCTTCTTCTAAAATACTTTCAAAAGGAGAATAGGTAAAAGAATCCATATCGACAACAATTCCTTGATGATTCCCTTCTACCATTTTATCTAATTGATTTTTAGGTCGATAAAAATAATGGATATGATTTTCTTCTAAATAATGAATAATCTCTTTGTCATGAAAGTTTTCATTTAGATACACTTTTCTTATTTTTTTAGGTTCGATATCTTTCAAAACATTTTTACCATAAACTAGCATAAAGTCCCCTCCTAATTGCTTTGTATTATACCATAAAAAAAAGACTTTTTACTAAAAATCTCTTGTTCCACCATAATAATTAGATTTATTTAAAGAATTTCTAGCATTTCTTGAATAGGAAGAATTAGAAAATAAATTTCTTTCTTTTTTTTCTAATTTCCTTGAAACATTCTTATCTTCTTCTAAAGATGGTTCTTCCAATACGAAACTTTCTTCTCTTTCAAAAGGTGGTACATAAAACTGCATTGCAAGTAACTCTACTGCCACCATACAAGCAACTGCATTTTTGGCATTTTTAATATTAATTATTTTCATTTTCAAAACCTCCATTTATTTTTTACATGTAAATTCATAATACCCTTTTAAAATACTTTATGTCAATATAAAAATAAAAATTGCACACAAAAAGGAACAAAAAAACCGTTCCTTTTTAAGTATTACTTTTTAATATCTTTTAATACCTAAATATTAATTTGATATCAAAACCAATTATGCACCAAGTAATACTTGTGGTACACATTTATAGTATCTACGGTTTTATAATATTAATTGCACCTGTTTTTTCCAGTTTAATCACTTCTTCTTTATAATTAAGAGCCATTCCAATTACAAAGATATTTGCTAAGAAATAAACCCAAAGCATTAACATCACAATATTAGCAAGTCCACCATAGAATACAGCATAGTTAGCAAAATGATGAATATAGTAAGAATATGCCGCCGTAACTATAATCCACATAATCGTGGTAAATACAGCACCATAATTGACATAAATACTTTCTAGCTTTCTATCCGGAGCCATTGTATAAAGGATTTTAATAAAACAAAATATAATAAACCAAGTAATAGGACCTTTTAGTAAGTTAAAAGTAAAGGTAATTGTTTTCGTAATATTTTCATTCATATTCACAAAGGTAATAGCATCAATAATATTTTTACCAAAAACTGGAACAATTAAAATAAAAACAAATAAAATAACAATTAAAAATGTCATAATGATTGCTTTAGTTCTACGCCTTAAAAAACTCGTATCAGGTATTCCATAAATTGCATTAGAGGTTACGATAATTGATGACGCTCCATTACTAGCAATATAAAAACCGATAATAAGAGTTAAGAAAAAGCGAAAATCAATATTTGTCACCGATACCATTGGAACAATCAAGTTTGAAATTTCAGTACCAAACGCTTTTTCAATAAAATTTCCAATAAAATCTAAAGATAAATGTAAAAAAGAAGCTCCATAAGTAATTAAAGTTACAATAGGCACTACTGACAAAACAAAGAAAAAAGCAAGTTGTCCTGGAAGAACAGCCATTTCTGGTCTTTTAATTACACTATAAACTTTTTTTAAGAACTCCTTAAATCTTTTTATCATGCATTTTCCTCTTTTTTACTCTCTTTTTGTTTCTTTACTTCTTCTACTGCTTCATTAATTGCATCTTCAACGGATTTAATATCATCCACAATCATACTATACCCAATGGCAGCACCTTGTTCATAAGGAAGACGTTTAAAATCTTTATTCAATTTATGAATATAATTGGCGATTTGTTTTTGCGAATAACCAACTAAATAAATGACAAATTCATTTCCATCAGTACGAATAATATCACTATTATCTAATTGAGATTTAACTAAAATATTAGCAGCAGCCTTAATCTGCTCATCACCTTTTTCATAACCCATTGTATCATTAATATATTGTAAATTATTTAAATCAATTACAACAACGGATTGTGGATAAACAGTATTTTGACTCCAATTTTCTAGATTTTCGCTTAAATAATTTCGATTTTTTAAAGAAGTTAATTGATCAATATATTTTAATTTATCTTCTTTTTTAATCTTTTTAGATAACTTAATCTTTTTGGTAAGTTTATAAACATATAGGAATACAAGAATAAATATAATTAAAATATACATAAAATATTTAGCAATTGTACCCGTAATAGTTCCTGTTCTAAAGGTTAATTCGTAATTATAAATTCCTTTATATTCCGTTTTAGCAGGATCCTTAAAATTAATATATTTCGCAAATAATTTTGTAAATGTTTCATTGGTATTTACTTTAAAATGATATTCGTTATCTACTTTATCACTAAAACGAACACTATAATCATTAAATAATCCAAAACGATTCGCATAATAAACATTATTATCCACAATAATGTACTCTTCTTTTTTCAAAAGTTTTTTCAATTCTTTTTCTGTTTTATAAGTTTTTAAATCAATTTTAGAATTCATTTTTAAATAAACATATAAAGAAGAATTTTCTTCTACATAAACAGTGATATTGGAAAGTGATTTTAAGGATTTTACTACTAAATCATCTTCTTTGTCTGCAATTACACTAAAGTTAATAGGAATATTAGAAGAAATACTATTAAAATTATTGTTTGGAATATTGTAAAAACCAAAATACAAATCTACATTATTATTTTGAATCGCATTTCCAAGTTTTGTTACATTTTTATACTTTGTAAATTTAATTTCCGTGTTGCTAAAATCAATAAATTCTTTTAAATATTGGGCAATGATTCCTCCATAATTTCCACCTGATAAAATTTCATATGGGCTATTACTTACAAAACCATAATTATAAGAAATACTTTGCATAGCATCAATCTCTGTTAAAGAAATACCTAATGATTCGGTGAACAATTTGAATAAATGATTTTTATAAGATTCTTGAAACTTGTTTTCTTCCCACTTCATATAATATTTTTTCAAAATAGAACCTAATGTTTCATTTTGTTTCATATTTACTTTATAATAAAAAGGAATATCACTGAAATGATAAGCAATAGTATAGTTATTTTTAAGTATATTTTCAATATCATATAAAGGTACAATCATATACTCTATATCTGTCTGTTCTTTAAAAGCAGTGTTTAACTCTTCCTCATTATTGTAAGTTTTAATCGTTAAATTTTGATTATCTAAATAACTGCTTACATAAGATAAGTTTTCTGAAAGTATACCAATCTTTTGATTTGATAAATGAGAAGCATCACTAAAATTTTCTTCCTTTTTTCCAATAAGAACGTAATGCCCTTCATAAAAGGCAAATTCATCATCTGAAATAGTATTACCAACTGTAAATGCAATAGAAGTTGGAGTCTCTCCAGTATTATAAATAACCGGATTCATTTTTAAATTATACTCTTTATAAAAATCTTCTAAAAAGTCATAAAACACTCCTGTACCATTGTTCCCAAAAATATTAACATTATTTAAAATATTAATATTTTGTACAGTGGTTGAATTATCTGCTAAAAATCTTTTTTCTGTTACATTTAGCTTACTTTCATCGGTAAAATAAAAATATAAAAATAAACTAAGAGCAACCAAAAGTACAATTAGAATACTTCCAATAATTAAAAATTTCTTTTTCCCTTTCATACAATCACTACCTACTATTCTTTATCTTTAACTACTTCTGTGTTATTATTCCAAACAAGACCGCTTCCATTGACATTCTTGGCCCCCATAATTAAGAAGCCCTCACTATCTTCGGTTGCATTCGCTTTTAAAGTATACTGAAAATCATAAAAATTTAAATACTTTTCTTCAAAATTTTGTAAAGAAGCAAGTGCTTTACTCTCCGCTTCCACAAGTGTAACTCCATCTTGGAAAATTATAGAAATATAAATAATCTTTCCTTTTATATTCATGGAAGCATCTTGTACAAGATCATCATTTCGTATAGAAGTTAAAAAATTATCTTTCATTTCATTTGTTACTTCTACTTCTTCAATGCCATCTAACCTATCCCCATAACTTGAACTATATGCCCCGAAAAAATATTTTAACAAGACTCCTAAAATAAGTACTATACATACTAGAATTATCACAAAAAGAACAAATAATACACGATTTTGCATCCATAATTTTTTAATTTTATTCATATTCCACCTCTTTTTTTGGGTATATTTATTATACTACATTATATACGCTTTTGCTAGTTTTTTGCATAGAAAAAGTATTGCTATAGTTGATTAACAATACTTTTAATTTTTTCTTCATCCCATATTTCTATATTTAACTCTCGTGCTTTATCATACTTACTTCCCGGATTTTCTCCCACTATTACAACATCTGTTTTTTTACTAACAGAAGAAGAAGTGGCTCCTCCATAAGAAATAAGTAAATTACTTAACGTATCTCGGTCCGTAAAAGATAAAGTTCCTGTTAATACAAAACGCTTTCCACTAATCAAATCATTATGGCGTTCATTTTCTCCTAAGTATTTCATATTAAGTCCAATTTTTTTTAACTCTTCAATTAAAGTAACATTCTCTAAATTATGAAAAAAAGCATACAAATTTTGCGCAAGTGTAGGACCGATATCACGAATGGCTTCAAACTCTTCATAACTTGCATTCATAAAGCCATCCATATTTTTAAAGATTTTAGCAAGAAGCAAGGCAGTTTTATCTCCAATACCGCTAATGCCTAAGCCAAACAAAAGCCTTTCTAAACTATTTCCCTTACTATCTTCGATAGCAGCAAGTAAATTATCTACACTTTTATTTCCATAACCTTCAAGTTCAATTAAATCTTTTCTGTGTACTTCTAAAGCATAAATATCTGGAATTTTCGTAACAAAACTTAAATTAAATAAATCTTCCATTATTTCATCCCCAAGGCCATCAATATTCATTGCTTTACGACTGCAGAAATGAATTAAACTCTCAATTTTTCTAGCTGGACAATTTGGATTCATACAATAATGATCTACTTGGTCTTTTTTCTTTTCCAAAATACTTCCACAAATAGGACAATTGGTAATCATTTGAAAAGAAATTTCTTTCCCTGTTCTTCTTTCTAGTTTTGCTTCTACTACTTCTGGAATAACATCTCCGGCTTTCCGAATAGATACAGTATCTCCAATTTTTAAATCTTTCATTAAAACATAATCTTCATTATGTAGGGTTGCCCTTTTTACAGTAGAACCCATTACAATCACGGGATCTAAAACTGCATTTGGCGTAATTCTACCCGTTCTTCCTACCGTAAAAACAATATCTCGTAAAGTGGTTAATACTTCCTCTGCTGGAAATTTATAAGCAATCGCCCATTTAGGATACTTAGAAGTAAATCCAAGTTTTTTTTGGGATCCTAAAGAATTTACTTTAATCACAATTCCATCAATTTCATAGGGAAGTGAACTTCTTTTTTCCGCTGTTTCCTTAATATATTCTTCTATTTCTTTTATACCAGTTACAACACGATTCGCATTTTTGTTTACTTTAAAGCCTAGTTCACTCATAAAGTTTAAGGCTTCTTCATGCGTTTTAAGCCCATAATCTTCTGGGTTTGGCAAATGATAAATCCAAGTATCTAGTTTACGTTCTGCCGCAATTTTAGAATCTAGTTGTCTTATCGAACCTGCTGCAGCATTACGTACGTTTTGTAGTAAAGGTAATCCTTCTACTTGTCTTTTTTTATTGATTTCTTCTAATACTTTTTTAGGCATATAGATTTCTCCACGTACCTCTATATCAATTGGTTTATTAATTTTTAAAGGAACACTTTTAATGGTTTTTACATTGTGCGTAATGTCTTCTCCCGTAATTCCATCTCCACGAGTCGCAGCAAAGATAAGTTCTCCGTGTTCATAATGCAAAGATACGGATAAACCATCTATCTTATATTCACAAACATAAGTTGGTTCTACCTCTTCTTTTACAATTCTAGTATTAAAATCTTCTATTTCTGTAATATCAAACACATCTGGTAAAGAAAGCATAGGAATTTGGTGTTTTACTTTTTTAAAGCGGTCGATGACTTCTCCTCCTACTTTTTTGGTTGGAGAAGAAGGACTATCAAATTCTGGGAATTCTGTTTCTAAAGTTTCTAACTCTCTTAAAAAACTATCAAATTCTTGATCTGTAATCGTTGGATTATCTAATACATAGTAATTATAATTGGCTTGATTTAATAAATTTCGTAAATCATCAATTCTTATCTTTGCATCACTTTTCTCCACAATAATCCTCCCATAAATGTTCAGGGTAATCTCCTTTATCTTTTAAATTATGAATTGAATCCATAACAAATGGTAAATCACTTCGATAAGTCATTCCGAGCCATACACTATTACTTGGTTGGTTTAAAATAGTAATACGTCCACTTTCAATATTTTCTTTCAAACATTCCGGTAGTAAGGCTTCTCCACTCAATATTTTTTCTTTACTTTGTTGAAAATAGTTTGTCCAAAATTCTTCTAATAATGTAAATACATCATATTGAAAAGCAAAGAAGTTCATTGAAACAGGATGATTTTCTTCTATTGAAAAAGGTTCTCCACCTAGTAAAGGACGTGCTATAACTTGATTATCTTCAAGTCCAACACTACATTCTACAATGGATTTTATTTGATTATCAAGAAGGGTTAAAACACCACGTTTTACACTCCCTTCTTCACTTTTAGTTACCCCATACTCATAAGAAATATTAGCATATGTATAAGAAGTTGTTACATTTTTCAAAAAATCAGCTGCTGCTTTATAAGCATTTTTTCCATAGAAATCATCGGCATTAATAACAACAAAAGATCCACTTACATATGGTTTTGCTGCTAAAATGGCTTGTACAGTTCCCCAAGGTTTTGTTCTATCCTTTATATCCACAGAAATAGGAATATCCTCTATCTTTTGAAAGGCATACTCTACTTCTATTTTTCCTTCTAGTCTTTTCCCAATAGTACTCTTAAAATCGCTTAAAAATTCTTCTCGAATGACAAATACTACTTTTTTAAACCCTACACGTAGTGCATCATACACCGAATAATCGATAATAAAATTCTCATCTTCATCGATTGGTGTAATTTGTTTTAATCCTCCAAAACGGCTACCTACACCTGCTGCCATAACTACTAATGTTAAATCCATAATTTATTCTCCTTCTTTCCTTAAACTTTTGTGATTTTTCATTAATTTTTTTATGCCTATTTTATTATGAAATGCAACTGTTACAAGCATTTTATCAACATCTACAACAACGCCTCTTCCATATGTTTCGTGTATCACTACATCTCCAGGACTATAAGATACCTCTTTATCATTATACATCATACTTTTATTAAATAGTGGTTCTTCTTTAATACTACTATTTGTAGTTTCCACTAACTCTGCATCTATTTCTTCAATAAATCGACTTGGAGGATTGATACTTTCTTTTCCATATAACATTCTTCTTTTGGCATTCGTTACATAAAGTAAGTCCTTTGCTCTTGTAATTCCGACATACATAAGCCTTCTTTCTTCTTCAATTCCATCTTTTTCCATCAAGGAATTTGTATGAGGGAAAATACCTTCTTCCATTCCAATTAAAAACACTACATTAAATTCAAGACCTTTGGCACTATGTATGGTCATAAGTGTTATGGCATCTTCATATTCTTTATGTTCTGTCATATCTGCTATTAAACTAATTTCTTCTAAGAAGTCTTCCAGATTTACACTACCCGTTCTTTCTTCAAAAGATGCTGTGATACTTTTAAATTCCATTAAGTTATCTAAACGAAGTTCACTTTCTAACGTTTCATCTTCTTCTAACTCTTTTTTTATTCCAGACTCTTCTAAAATTGCATCAATCAGTTCTGTTAAAGATAAAGATTCACTTTCTTTAGTAAGTTTTAAAATTAAATTTTTAAATTCCAGTTCTTTTCCTTTATTAATAGCATCAAACATAGAAATATGATTTAAAAGGGCACTTTCTTCTATGGCTTTAATCGTAGTAGGTCCAATCTTTCGTTTAGGAACATTGATTACCCTTCTTAAACTTACTTCATCGTGTGGGTTTAAGATCAGTCTCAAATAACTAATTAAATCTTTAATTTCTTTTCTCTGATAAAAGTAATAACTTCCTACCACTTTATAAGGCATATTATTTTTAATAAACATCTCTTCTGCAATACGGGCTTGTCCATTTGTACGATAGAATATAGCAATATCTTTTGCTTGGTAGCCATCACTTAGTAATTTTTTAATTTCTTCTATACATAAAGTAATTTCATGCTTTTCGTCATAACTTCGTAGGTATTTTACTTTGGCTCCTAAAGCTTTATTACTTTTCAAGTTTTTTTCTTTTCTATCTTTATTATTTTTAATTACTGAATTTGCTGCTTCTAGAATCATTTTGGTACTTCGATAGTTTTCTTCTAGAGCAATAGTTTTTGTATTAGGGTAGTCTTTCTCAAAATTTAAAATATTTTTATAATTAGCACCTCTGAATTGGTAGATTGACTGATCGGGGTCACCAACAGCAAAAATATTTTTGTATTTGGCACTAAGCAACTTAGATAATTTGTATTGTACTTCATTTGTATCTTGATACTCATCTATAAGAATATATTTAAATTTTTCTTGATAATGTTCTAATATGTCACTATTATTTTTAAAAAGTTCTACTGGAAGTAATAATAAATCATCAAAATCCACAGAATTATTTCTTTTTAAAAGTTTACGATATTCTTTATATACTTGATAAGCAATTTGTTCTGGTTCTGTATTAAAAAACTTTTCAATTTCGCTATCACTCATCATTTCATTTTTAATAAAACTAATTC
>CAZIDI010000022.1:0-13658 GCA_964537805.1 uncultured Muribaculaceae bacterium
AGGTGTTTTCTTATGGCAGAAAAGGTTAATAAAACATATAGATATTCATACAAGGAAAAAATGAAAATAGTAAATGAATATTATAAAGTTGGCGGTTCCACATATAGTCTTGCACGTAAATACAATATTCCTAGGGGCTCAATAAAAAATTGGATACAAAAATTTAGAAAAAATGGATATATTGAACAAGAAGAAACTAGAGGAAAATCTTCTAATGGTGGACGTATATCTTTAGAAGATTACATACAATTAGTTGAAGAATGGATAGAATTTTATAATACAGACAGAATTAAAGGAAAGAAAGTTAACAAAAGGAAAGGATATAAGAAAAATGATAAATAATGATGAAATAATATATAAAATGGAAGCTATAATTGAATATTTAAAGAATAACGATGGATATGATTATGAATTATATAATAGATTATGTCCAGGTATGGGAGAACCAGATTCAAATATAGTTGAATATGCAGAAGATGTTCTTTATATGATCAATTTACTAATAGATAACAAATAAAGGCAAGCTTTATTTGTATAAATATTATAATTACACATATAAAAATCAAGGGTCTAGATGAACTCACTTCGTTTGCCCTTGATTTTTAATTCTAGTCCTTTTTATGATGTCCCTAAAATGGGGTTCACATCATATTTGGGTCTTCTTTGTTTGCTTAAAAGTCTAAACTAATGGCATTTAAGTTAGAAAATGCTTGTATTAATTCGATAATTCCTTCTTTTTGTTGTAAATTATTTAAAATTTCACTTGCTTCATTTTCACTTAAATCTTCTATAGAAATTGCATTGGTTGTATCTACATCTGGAAGTGTGGCATTATTTTCTTTAAAATCAAATGTAACAAAACCACTAATTCCTTCAATATCAAAAGAAACTTTCATATAAATATCTTTCTTTTCCGTTTTTACTTCTGCTTCTCCTTTGTAGTTTTTGTTATCTATTTTGATTTCATAAGAATAATTTGTTTTACTATTTTTGTAAATTGATATTTCATCACTTTCATCTTTGAAGGTAATTCCTACGAATGTGTTTTGTAATCCTTTGGTATATATAGAGACATAAAGAGTTCCATCTTCTAAATCTACTTCTTCATTTTTTAAATCAGCAAGCATATCTTTTACTTCCTCTTTTGTAACGTTTGCAATCTTTGCAAAACTTTCTATAAATTCCTCATTGTTTAATTCATCACTTAGAACATTTGCTATTTCTTTTACATTCTTTTCATTTAAAGTAAGTTTATTATCGGTTACTTTTACCTTTTTATCCTCGATGGTAATTGTTGTACTTTCTTTAGAAAAATATTCTTCTTTAAAAGATTTTTCTAGAGCATTTTTCATATGCTTTAAAATGACTTCATATTCTTTAACATTTTCCAAAGTATTAAACATTTCATCTATTCCATCGATTGGAACGATTAAGTTTTTGCTGTAAATATCTTGTAAGAATACATAGGCTTGATTATTCAAAACATCAATAGAAGCATTTAATAATTCTTTTTCTTTATAATCACTATCTAAAGCAATATGCATTTTTTTACTTTTGGCATCCATTCCGTAGTCCATACTAATTTTTAAGTTGTTCAAAATGTCCAATACTTTTTCTTCCTCTGCCTTATTACTATGAAGATCAGTACTTAAAGTAAATTTACCTGTCAATAGATCATCTACTTGGCTATTTTCTTTAGCAGTATCATATACTTTTTCAATAGCAGTTGTAAAAATTTTCTTTGGTTTTGTTGGCATTAAGAAATAAGTTAAAACACCAATAAGAAGTAATAAGACAACTACAATTCCACCAATGATAAGTCCTTTCTTGTTTATTTTTTTCGCATTTTCATTTTCACTCATTTACTCACACTCCTTTTTTCTTCATGAATGATTCCATGCTTAATTTTATAATAACATATTTGCTTTATTCTTCCTAGTGTATTTTTTTGTTAATTGGTTTATAATAAAAAAACGAGGGATATTATGGTGAAAGTAATACATACATTAGAGCCAATTTATAATGAACAATCTAAAATTTTAATTTTAGGGACAATGCCTAGTGTGAAATCAAGGAGTATTGGCTTTTACTATGCTCATCCAAAAAATCGGTTTTGGTGGGTAATGGAACAATTATTTGAGGAAAAGATAGTGGACAAAAAAGATTTTTTATTAGAGAAAAAGATTTCTTTATGGGATGTTTTTGCCTCTTGTGATATAAAAGGCTCAAGTGATGCCAGTATTAAAAATGCCAAACCTAATAATATTTCTGAATTAATAAAGAAGAGCAATATCAAAATTATTTTTACTACGGGAAAAACAGCTTATCGATATTATTTGAAGTTTTTTAAAGAGAAAATAAACTTACCCGTAATATGTTTGCCTAGTACTTCTCCAGCAAATTGCAAAGTAAAAAATGAAGAATTACTAGAGGAATATTCTGTTATCAAAAGGTATTTGTAAATAAAAAGATTAAATGCTATAATCTGTTTAGAGGAGGTTTTGTATTTATGAAAGAAGTCTTATCAAAAGGAGAACATTGTAAATGGTTAGCCAAACAGCTAAAAAATTTAATGGGAGGATATGTATCATTTAATGAATTTGGACTAAATAATCCAATACTATCTGGTGTATATATTAACGGTGGTATAAGATGTGGGCCATATTATAGTAAAAAAGATGTTCGATTTTACATTAAGTATTGTAGAGGAGAATTTTTAAAAATTCAAATTGAATTTGGTTGCAATCATAAGGAAAGTATCATATCTGCTATGACTGAATTAATTAAAGCTTTAGCATCTATTAAACAAGAGGATACATTGATTGGACTTCCATTAGCAATTTATAAAATCGAGGACATTTTAACATGCGAATATGCATTTAAAAATCAAGAAATAATTATTGAATCTCTAAGGAATAATACTATGTTTGACGATGGTTGTATAGAAAATTTGAGATTTTTAAGAACTTGTAATAATTGTATGTATGGTTCATATGCGTTTGAGGTAGAATCTGGAAAAGAAACTTTATATTGTACAGATGGTGGCTGCGATACTCAAACCTTTGAAAATGAAACATGTATAAATCATAAATTTGAAGATGGAGAAAGTCCAAATATTAGAGTTTTATGTAAAAGTATCTGTGAAAATAAATAATAAATTATTTTTTAACTATTTTAAAAAATGCGTTAATTTTAGATGATTAAATATGTGGTTTTATAAAGAAGTGTGACATATTCCAATTTGCCACTAAAAGCTAGGAACCCAAGTCATGATTGATTTGCAGAAAGGCAGAAACAATACTGCAAATGAAGAAAATTTTATCATGACTTGCCTAACATTTTAGTGTTTTCTCGGCATAGCCTCACAGCAAGGAAGCTAAACACACAGTGTAGGTTTGCCCACCATATTCGTTGTCACATATGTTTGACAAACCTACATGCGTTAATTTTAGATGATTAAATAGTCCTTGCGGCTTTTTTTTATTTCCTCTATAATGAATACAAGGTGAAGCATATGTATATAGAAGTACTACTAGAATTAAAAAATAAACAAACAGACCAAACGTATACATACAAAGTGCCAAAGACTTTAGAAAAAGATATTAAAATTGGCAAGCGTGTAAAAGTACCTTTTAATCATCGCGAGTTAGAAGGCTTTGTTCTAAAAGTTAATTCTTCTTGTGAGAAAGATTTTGAAATCTTAGAAATTTCGAGTGTAGTAGACGAAGAAATTGTTTTAAATGAAGAATTGTTAGAATTAGGGAAGTTTATCAAAGAAACTTATCTTTGCAGTTTATCAAATGCTTACCAAGTAATGCTTCCAAAAGCTTTAAAAGCCTCTTTAAAAACACAAATTTCCAAAAAATATCAAACCAATTTGGTTTTAAATAAGGATTATAGTGAAGCCATTTTATTATGTAGTAATAATAAGCAAAAAGATATAATTGATTTAATCAATGAACAAGGAAAACTTTCAAAAAAAGAAGGAAATTTAATTTCACTTTCTAGTGTGAATACTCTTTTAAAAAAGAAAATTATTGTAGAAGAACAAGAAGAGGTGTATAGATTAGGGGGAAAAGTATTAGAAAGTGATAAAAAGAAGATTTTAAATGAAGAACAAAAAGTAGCCTACGAAGAAATAGTTAGTGCGTTAGATCGAAATGAAAAATTTTTGCTTTTTGGTGTTACGGGTAGTGGAAAAACAGAAGTGTATATGCAAGTCATTGAACGTGTTTTAAAACATAAAAAAACAGCAATTGTTTTAGTTCCCGAGATTAGTCTAACTCCTCAATTTGTAACCAATTTTAAAAAAAGGTTTCAAGAGAAAGTCGCCGTTTTGCATAGTGGATTATCGGATGGAGAAAGGTATGATGAATGGCGTAAGATTGCAAGAGGGGAAGTCGATATTGTAGTTGGGGCCCGAAGTGCTATATTTGCTCCTTTAAAAAACTTAGGTATCATTATGATTGATGAAGAACATTCGGAAAGTTATAAGCAAGAGAATACCCCAAAATATAATGCCATTGAAGTAGCAGAATATCGGTCTTCCTTAAATAACATCCCGATTGTTTTAGGAAGTGCTACTCCAAGTCTAGAACGTATGGCAAAATCAACGAAAAATTTATATAAACGTTTGGAATTAAAAACAAGAGTGAATCAGCAAACTTTACCTATATGTACTTGTGTAGATATGGCAAGTGAAATAAAAAAAGGAAATTTTGTTTTAAGTGAGAGATTAAAAGTAGAAATTGAGTCTTCTATCAGTCGCCGTGAACAAGTGATTTTACTTTTAAATAGAAGAGGGTATGCTACTACGATTACTTGTAGCAATTGTGGGTTTACGTATAAATGCCCTCATTGTGATATTACTCTTACTTATCATAAAACGAAAAACAATTTAAGATGTCATTACTGCGGATATACAGTTTTGAAAAAGGATATTTGTCCTAGTTGTAAAACAGAACTTAATTTTTATGGACTTGGTACGGAAAAGTTAGAAACCATTGTACAAAAAGAATTTCCAGATTTAAAAGTTTTACGAATGGATGCGGATACAACAAGAACTAAAAATAGTTATGAAAAAATCCTGGAAAAGTTTAGAAGTGGTGAATATGATATTTTACTGGGAACTCAAATGATTAGCAAAGGCCTTGATTTTCCGAAAGTTAGTTTAGTAGGCATTATTAATGCAGATGCAACTTTAAATATTCCCGATTTTAGAAGTGGAGAAAGAACATTTTCCCTTTTGTACCAAGCAGCAGGTAGAGCAGGAAGAGGTGATACTTTAGGAAATGTGATTATTCAAACCTTTAATCCAAATAATCCTATTTTAAAATGTGTACAAGAACAAAGCTATGAAAAATTTTATAATTATGAAATGAATATTCGTAAAAAACTAAAGTATCCTCCATATTATTATCTAGTGAGTTTAAAAGTAACGAGTAAAGACTATGAGGAGGCAAGTAAAGAAGCAACTAAAGTAGCAAGTTACTTAAGGAAAAACATAGAATCTACTTCCATTGTTTTAGGACCTACTACTGCTAATGTGTTTAAAGTGAATAATATTTATCGCTTTAATATCATTGTAAAATATCGTTTTGATGAAAAATTGATTCCTACTTTAAAAGAACTTGATAAATTATTTATTATGAATAAGAAAGTGAATTTGGAAATCGATGTGAATCCCATAAAGATTTGAAAAAATTTGCATTTTTACCCGTTTTATGTATATAATAGGTTTAGGACAAACAAAAAGAGGCACTTTGTCGGTGTCCTCAGTCCATTATTATTGACTTTGAGCACCCAACAATGTTAGGTGCTCTTTTCGTTATTTCTTGTTGTTGTCTATACGTGAAATCACAACTAGTATCACAACAAGAATCACTAGAGAAAATGCAAAATTAAAGAGAAATTTGACATTTGATAAAGTCTATGTTAGTATAACAAGCAATTCAAAGGGGGATTTGAAAGTGAAAAAAGAATTTTGGGCAAAACGAATTGCACTCGTAGCGTTAACTGGACTAATCAGTAGTGGTACATTAATAGGATGCCAAGAAAATGAAATTACAAAAGTAGGAACATCTAATATGCAAGAAGCAGAAGGAGAAGTTGACATTGAAAGAAAAGAATTCTTTGTTCCTAAGTATGCATTATTAGAATATGAATTGAATGGAAAACAATATGGTAAAGTTGTTTCGATTTTAAAACAAAATGAAAATAAATTTTTATGTAAATCGGTTACAGAACCAGATTTTGTTGTAAGTGTGTGTAAAAATAATGATGAAATTACTTACAATGTTGAAAAAACAATTGATTCGACAGATATAGAAATGTATAAAAATATAAAATTAGACACAGATTTATATGCTTATGTTCAACAATATTGTGAATTTGGTGATGGTGTAAATATTTCTAAGGATACAATTTTAAAAATAGAAGAAGGATATTTAAATAAAAAGGAAAAAGTATTAAAATTTACTTTAGCAGAAAATGCAAATGGAGATTGGAAAGAGTATTTAAGTTTACATACAGTGGCCGTTTGTCGAAATGAAGAAGGAGAGAAGTATGAACTTTTGGTACTTTTGGAAACCGATGAAAAAGATAAAAAGGTTTATAGAAGCTTAACAAATCCAGAAATTTCTGTAGTAGAAATATATGATGAAAATGGCTACTTTTTAAAATACGAATTACAAAAGAAAAATGGTTTAGAAAAACAAAATGAAGAATTTACAAAACAAAATGAAGTTTTATATACTGTAAGTTCTTTTGGAGCACCAACACAAATAAGTTACAAATATGCTTTATGGTATGAGCAAGAATCAACAAATAAATTAAATGAAGAAAATAGTTTAGGAAGATAGAAATATTTTCTTTTTTTATGTATAATAATTTTAGGTGAATCAAAATGAAAGACGTAAAAGTGATTTTTATGGGAACTCCCGATTTTGCAGTTCCCGTATTACAAAAATTAATCGATCATACCAATGTAGTTTTAGTCGTAACACAACCTGATAAACGAGTAGGAAGAAAACAAATTTTAACACCAACTTCTATTAAAGTAGTAGCCGAAAATCATAATATTCCTATTTTTCAACCAACGAAGATTAGAGAAGAATATGATGTCATTTTAAATACAGAAGCCGATATGATTATTACTTGTGCTTATGGACAGATCATTCCGAAAGTGATTCTTGATTATCCAAAGTATGGTTGTATTAATGTTCATGCCTCTTTACTTCCTAAATATAGAGGTGGTGCTCCCATTCATTGGTGCTTACTAAATGGGGATGAAAAAACGGGTGTAACGATTATGTATATGGATGAAAAGATGGATAACGGCGATATTATTAGTCAAAAAGAATATACCATTTTAGATAGTGATAATGTAGGGACTTTACATGAAAAATTATCTCTATTAGGTGCAGAATTACTAATGGAAACCCTACCAAGTATTTTAAACGGAACAAACGTGCGTAAGAAACAAGAAGGGGAAAATGTTACATTTGCTTACAATATTAATAGAGAAGAAGAAAGACTTGATTTTCATAAAACAGGAAAAGAAGTTTTAAACAAGATACGCGGTTTAAATCCTTGGCCACTTGCGAACTTTGTCTTAGAGAACGCCGAATTTAAAGTAATAGAAGCAAGATTTGAAAGTAAAAAAATAGATAGTGAAGTAGGATGTATTGTGGAAGTTACAAAAAATACGTTAGGAATTGCTTGTTTAGATGGTGTTATCTATTTAAAAAAAATAAAACCTTTTGGCAAAAAGGAAATGCAAATTAAAGAGTATTTAAATGGAATAGATAAAGAGAAATTAGTAGGAAAAAAAGTAGGGTAAAATGTGAATAAAGAATTTTTTAAAAAATGTTGGAAACATTCAAGATGGCATTCTTTAATGGTTTTGTTAATATGGATTGTGGTTTTAACTCTTTTAATGGGAATCGTTTCTATTATCAATCATTTTAGTAGTCCAAAAACATTACCTATAAAAACAGAGACCAAAGAAAGTAGCAAAATTTCTTATGAAGAAATGTGGAACTATTTTACAAGTAAAGATTATGCTTACACTTATACCATTACAAAGGATGTGGAAATCATTAAATACACCGGAACTAGAAAAGATGGAATTGACTCTGGTTATAGAGAAAGAACGGATGGTATTACAAAATATAGTATTGAAAATGGCACTATCTATGAAGTGCTAATAAATGATAAAAAAGAAATAGAAACGCTATATGAAAATGTAGACAAAAACTATTTAAATCCTACTTCTGTTTATGAAATGATTCAAACAATATCTGCAAATGATACAGATATCTTAGAAGAGCAAGAACAAACTACTTATGAATATCATACCAAAATAGATGAAGAAGATTTAAAAATTGTGGTGATTACCAATCATACACAAATTAAAAAGATTGCCATAGAAAAAGTAAAGGAAATATATGCTCTTACTTTTGATTTTGAAGAATAGTTTAAAACATAAACGCTATTTTTCTTTTCCTTAAAAACGTGGTACAATTAAATGAAAGGTGAGGCTATGAACAATATTTACGGGTATACAAGGGAAAGATTAGAAGACTATTTTTTAAATATTGGAGAGAAAAAATTTAAAGCCTTGCAAGTATTTGAATGGCTTTATGAAAAAAAGAATCGAAATATAGAAGAATGGACCAATATTAAAAAAGAGATTCGAGAAAGAATAAAATGTGATTTTTCTTTTGAACGGCCAAAAATTGTTCGTACGGAAAGAGATACTTTAGCTCGAAAATATTTATTTGAATTAAAAGATCATAATCATATAGAAGCAGTAGTAATGTATCACGATTACGGAATTAGTCTTTGTGTCTCTAGTCAAGTAGGATGTAATATGGGATGTGCTTTTTGTGAAAGTGGAAGACTAAAAAAAGTACGCAACTTAGAAACCTATGAAATGGTTTTGCAAATTTTAGAAATTGAAGAAGATATTAAAGATCGAATTTCAAGTGTTGTCATTATGGGTATTGGAGAACCTTTAGACAATTATGAACATGTTTTAGATTTTATTCGTATTATCAATGATGCAAAGGGACTTGCTTTAGGAATTCGTCATATTACGTTATCTACAAGTGGATTGGTGCCGAAAATCTATGACTTAATGAAAGAAAACATTCAAATTAATCTTGCTGTTTCTTTGCACGCTCCAAATGATGAAATCCGTAGTAAGTTAATGAAAGTAAACCAAGTGTATAACATAAGTCAACTAATACAAGCAATTCAAGACTATATCGTAAATACTAATAGACGAGTAACCATAGAATATGTTATGCTTAAAGGGATAAATGATAGTAAGTCTTGCGCAGAAGAACTTGCTCATTTGTTAAAGGGAATGAATGTATATGTGAATTTAATTCCTTATAATGAAACCAATCACATTAATTTATATAAAAGTGATGCTAAAACCATTAGTGCTTTTTGTAAAACATTAAAAGAACGTAGTATCAATGTCACGATTCGAAAAGAATTTGGTGGTAAAATCTCCGCTGCTTGTGGGCAGTTAAGAAGCAAAGAGGTGGAAAAATGAAAAGTTTTTATTTAACAGATGCAGGACGTGTAAGAAGCCATAATGAAGATAGTGTAACAATATTAAAAAATCAAAGTGATGAATATCTTTTAATGGTAGCAGATGGTATGGGTGGGCATCGTGCTGGAGAAGTTGCCTCTAGTTTGGCAGTTACACATTATGGAAAACGTTTTAGCAATGTGGCTTCTGTTGGAACAAAATTAGATGCTGTTACTTGGTTAAATGATAATGCTATAGAAGTAAATAATGAAATTATTGAATACGCTAAAGAAAATCCTAATGCTACCGGCCTTGGAACAACTTTAGTCCTTGCTCTTTTAACAAAAGAGTATTTAATATTTGGAAATATTGGAGATTCCACTGGCTATGTTCTTAAGAATGGGCATCTACATCAAGTGACAAAACCTCATACTTTAGTAAATTTACTTGTGGAAACAGGACAACTTACTGAAGAAGAAGCCAAATACCATCCAAAGAAAAACGTTTTGATGAAAGCACTTGGGGCAATGGAAAAAGTGGAATTAGATATTTTTGATGTGGACTTAACGGTGGATGCTTTATTACTTTGTAGTGATGGGCTTACCAATATGTTAAGCGATGAACAAATCGAAAAAGTATTAAATGATCAATCATTAACAGTAGAAGAAAAAGTCATTAAACTCATTCGCAAATGCAATGTTCGTGGAGGACAAGACAATGTCTCCATTGCTTATTTAGAAATGAAAGAAAGTGGTGAAGAAGAATGATAATGAAGGGGCAAAAGATTAGTGATCGTTATCAAATCATTAAATCCATTGGAGAAGGTGGAATGGCCAATGTATATCTTGCGTATGATACTATACTTGACCGCAATGTAGCCATAAAACTTTTACGTGGTGATTTAGCAAGTGATGAAAAGTTTGTCCATCGTTTTCAAAGAGAAGCTTTATCAGCGAGTAGTTTGAATCATCCTAATATTGTAGAAGTGTATGATGTTGGAGAAGATAATGGCAATTATTATATAGTGATGGAATATATTGAAGGCAAGCACTTAAAAGATTTAATTAAAAAACGTGGAAAATTAACAACTAGTGAAGTTGTGGATATTATGCTTCAAATTACAGATGGAATGAGTGTTGCTCATGACTCTTATATCATTCACCGTGATATTAAACCACAAAATATTATGATATTAGAAAATGGTTTAGTCAAAATAACTGATTTTGGTATAGCAATGGCGATGAATGCTACTCAACTAACCCAAACCAACTCGGTGATGGGAAGTGTTCATTATCTTCCTCCAGAGCAGGCTAATGGAAAAGGCTCTACTTTACAAAGTGATATTTATTCGATGGGAATTGTGATGTATGAACTTTTAACGGGTAAACTTCCTTTCCGAGGAGATAATGCCGTTGAGATTGCTTTAAAACATTTAAGAGAACCAATGCCTAATATTAAAGAAGAATTGCCAACCATTCCCAATAGCATTGCCAATATAATTTTAAAAGCAACAGCGAAAAACCCTAAAAATCGATATACGGATGCAAGAGAAATGCACGAGGATTTGAAAACTTGTATGAACGATGAAAGAGCAAAAGAAGCCAAAATAGTGTTTAAATATCCAGAAAATAATTTTGAAGATACGAAAGTAACCAAAATGTTAAAAGAAAATAAGAAAGAAAGTACAGGTGAGGAACCTATAGCAAAGCAAATTACGAAAAATGATTTAAAAAAACAAAATAAATTATTAATTATATTAGCCTCTATATTTACAGGATTGGTGGTTATTATTACTTCTGTTGTTGTATTAATTCCATTCATTACAAGTCAAAAAGAAATTACAGTCCCAGATGTTACAAATTTGACGGTACAAGATGCCATTCAAAAACTACAAGAAGTAGGATTTACAGTAAGCGATGAGCAACAGGAACAATCGAGTGGTGAAATAGAAGAGGGACACGTAATTAAAACGAACCCTGCTGCGAATAGCAAACGTACCAAAAATACAACCATTACTTTGTATGTTTCTATAGGAGACTCTAAAATCACAATTGAAGATTACTCTAATAAAAATTATTTGGAAGTAAAAGGAGCACTTGAAGCATTAGGACTTCAAGTACTTGTGGAGAAGAAAGATGTTGATGACCCAGACAAGGCTAAAGATGGAGAGATTATCGATCAATCTATTAAGAATGGGGAAAAGGCAAGCGTAGGAGATACGATTACTTTATATATTCCAAATATTGTTAGCAAATATCCTGACTTTACAGATGGAAGTTATAGTGTAGAAGAAGTCCAAAAATTCTGTGAAGAGTATGGTGTAAAATTAGTTGTCAAAGAAGTTGTGAATGTGGAAAAAGAAGATGGAACGATTATTAGTCAAGATAAGCCAAAAGATTTTACAATTGCAGCAGGAGTTACTTTAACAATTGAAGTTGTTAATAATGAAGGGGCTGGGGTTGTAGATTGTGATGATATTGCTAGAGAACTAGGACAATGTTAGATGCAAGGAAAAATAGTTAAAATTATCAGTAATTTATACACAGTAGAAACAAGCAATGAACGAATTGATTGTTATGCCAGAGGAAAATTTCGTAAAGAAGCCATTACTCCTTTAGTTGGAGATTATTGTATCATTGATAGTGAAAATCATTATATACTAGAAATATTACCAAGAAAAAATGAACTTTCTAGGCCTCCTATTGCCAATGTTGATGTAGGACTTATTGTAACTAGTATGAAAAAACCAAATCTATCATTAAATTTGCTCGATAAAATGATAAGTATTATTTCTATAAATCATATTGAGCCTATATTATGTTTTACTAAAATTGATTTATTAACTAAAGAAGAAAAAAAAGAGTTTGTAAAATTAAAAAAGTATTATCAAAAAGTAGGCTATAAAGTAACTACTAATCAAAACAAGAAAAAATTAAATAAACTATTAAAAAATAAAATGGTCGTGATTACAGGACAAACGGGGGCTGGGAAAAGTACACTTCTTAACAAAATGAATAAAAATTTGCATTTAAAGACGGATGAAATTTCCGAAAGTTTAGGAAGAGGAAAACATACCACACGTCACGTAGAACTCTTTAAATTTAAACATTTTTATATTGCTGATACTCCTGGATTTTCTAGTTTGGATTTTGATGATAAAAATTTGGAAGAGATTAAAAATAGTTTTGCAGAATTTAAGCATTATATTTGCCCATTTAAAGATTGTATGCATATAAAAGAAAGAGAATGCAAAGTAAAAGAAGCCGTGGAAAAAGGAGAAATTTTGGATTCCCGTTACCAAAGCTATTTGAGTTTTTTAAAGAATAAATAGGAGGATTGATTATGAAAACATCTATATCTTTTTTAAATAGTCACTATAGTTTTACTAAAACGATAGAGAAGATAAATGAATCTAAAGCATCTTTTATTCATGTAGATGTTATGGATGGCCTTTTTGTAAATAATACTACCCCCTTTGATAAAAATATGTTAGATCTTTTAAAGAAAAGTAAAAAGCCAAAAGAAGTGCATTTTATGACTTTGCATTTAAAAAAATTTATTGATGTATTTTCCTATATTGAACCCGAAATTATTATTTATGAATTTGAAGCCACCACAAATCATAATGCATTTATTAAGCATATTAAAAGTAAAAACTGTAAAGTAGGGATTGCGATAGGGCCACTTACAGATATTTCTTTATTAGAACCATTTTTAAAAAAAATAGATTTAGTTCTTGTTATGTCTGTAATTCCAGGCTATGGAGGCCAAAAATTTTTAATGGAAACAGTAGATAGAATTAAAACTTTGCAAAAAATAAGAGAGGAAAAAAAGTTAGACTTTGAAATAAGTGTGGATGGGGGAGTTAACGAAGAAACGTTTGCTCATTTAAAAAATTCGTCTTTAGATCGAGTGGTAGTTGGTTCTTATGTATGTAAAAGTGCCGATTTTGATAAACAGATTGACAAATTAAAATAAAAGGATAGAAATATTCTTTTTCTTTTGGTATACTATAGATAACAATAGAGGAGGAAAGAAAATGAAAAAAGAAAAATTAAACCTCCCAACTTCAGGAAACAACCTGGGGGGGGGGTACATTAGAAAGTAAAAGAAA
>CAZIDI010000023.1:0-13557 GCA_964537805.1 uncultured Muribaculaceae bacterium
AACCTCTCACCCAAGTTAGAAAGAGAGGCGTAGTCGAGATTTGTCTACTCGACAGAATTATGAAAAAGAAGTATTCTACAGTCATTCTCTATCTATTTCTTTTTGTTTACTTAGAAATGGTAAATAAAATTTTAATGTTCAATAAATTATTAAATAAAGATTTTTTAATTGTGATATTGTTCTGTTTAAGTTTGTCTTTTTTATTTAGTTTTTTTACACATTTATTTAAAGAAAAAACTAACAAACGTATTTGTACTATTTTGGTAGTATTAATAGTAGCATTTTATTTATTTAACTTTTTATATTTTTCCTTATTCTCAATGCCTTTTTCGGTGAATGATTTAGAACTAGTAAACAATGCATTGAGTTTTTATGAAATAGGACTCCATTTAATTCAAACAGATTTTTTGAATATTCTTATTTTTTTACTACCTTTCATTACTTATCTTTTCTATAAAAATAACTTTGATTTTACCAAAAAAAATGTTAAAAATAGAATTGAAAAAGTTCTTCTTTGTATTGGTATCTACATTATTTCACTTTTCACTTTAAACTTTGATAAAACAACTCTTTATTCTCCTTATAACTTATATTACAATCTAAATTCTATCACGACATCAACAGAAATTTTAGGTCTTTTTACTAGTCAAAGATTAAGTATTAAAAGAGCCTTATTTGGATTTCAAGAGCAATTGGTAGCAGAAGAAGCAGAAGAAAATATTAAAGAAATTGCTTATAATAAACTAGAGATTGATTTTGATAAATTAATAGAAGAAGAAAAAGACGAAAGTATTAAAAATGTGTATCGTTATTTAAAAAGCAAAAAAGCGACCAATAAAAATGAATATACGGGAATGTTTAAAGGAAAAAATTTAATTTTTATATTAGCAGAAGGATTTAATTCCATTGCTGTTGAGGAAACAAGAACTCCGACCCTTTATAAATTAATACACGAAGGATTTGAATTTACCAATTATTATTCTCCAGAATTTTTAAGTACAACGGGAGGAGAATTCCAAGCAATGACTGGATTACTTCCTAGCCAAGAAATATTAAAAATATGGCGTAATAATCATCCAACTTTATCTTATGCTATTGGGAATGCTTTTGGACAAATTGGTTACAATACTTCAAGTTATCACAATTGGTTCTATAAATATTACAGTAGAGATGTTACTATGCCCACTTTAGGTTTTAATAACTACACAGCGTGTAAAAATGGCATAGAGAAAAAAATAAATTGCTCTTGGCTTCCAAGTGATGTGGATATGATAAATGCAACATTTGATAACTATGCAGAAAATAGTCCTTTTGTTACGTATTATATTACAGTAAGTGGACACGCACCTTACAACTTTATGGGTGGAAATAGTATAGCAGTAAAAAATAAAGAAGTGGTGAGCGATTTACCTTATTCAACACCAGTAAAAGCTTACCTAGCTAGCCAAATGGAACTTGAATATGCCTTACGTACTTTGCTTGAAAAACTAGAAAATGCGGGAATTTTAGAAGATACTGTTCTTGTTTTAACTGGGGATCATTATCCTTATACTTTAACAGAAGAGGAAATTAACGAAGTTTCAACGTATGAACGAGAAGAAATGGTAGAAGTGAATCATAGTAATCTCATTATTTGGAATCCTAATAATGAACATAAAGTAGTGGATAAGGTAGCAAGTCAGATTGATGTTCTTCCAACCATATTAAATTTGTTTGGAGTTGATTATGATTCCAGACTATTGATTGGACAAGATATCTTTAGTGAGGAAGAAGGTCTTGCTATATTTGCAAGTCGTAGTTGGCGAAGCGATAAAGGAACGTATTTTATAAATAAAGGTTTTGTTGGGGATGAAGAAGTAGAAGATAGTTATATTTCTTATATGAATAGTCGTATTGCCAATAGTTTTACCATCAGTAAATTAATGTTAGAAAAAAATATATATAGCAAACTAGAAAAAGAAAGGAGTGAATAATCTATGTGTGGAATTGTTGGCTTTGCTAGTCTTGAAAAAAACAAAAAGCAAATCATTAAAAAAATGGCAGACCGTATCAAGCATCGTGGACCGGATGGAGAAGGTTACTACACAGACGACTTTGTGGCCCTTGGGCATAGAAGATTATCCATTATTGATTTAGCAACGGGAAGTCAGCCAATGTTTAATGAAGATGAATCCAAAGTAATTGTTTTTAATGGCGAAATTTATAATTATGTAGAACTTCGTGAAGAACTAAAAAAATGCCATCACGAATTTAAGACAAGTAGCGATACAGAAGTGCTACTTCACG
This sequence comes from uncultured Muribaculaceae bacterium, assembly GCA_964537805.1. Classification (GTDB taxonomy): domain Bacteria; phylum Bacillota_I; class Bacilli_A; order RF39; family UBA660; genus MGBC108787. The sequence goes on from CAZIDI010000023.1 coordinate 2,287, forward strand.
GCTACGAAGAATGGGGAAGAGCCTTACCTAAAAAATTACGTGGTATGTTTGCTTTTGCTATATGGGACAAGACCGAAGAAACTCTATTTTGCGCAAGAGATAACTTTGGTATCAAACCTTTTTACTATTATCAAAATGAAAATGCTTTTTTATTCGCATCAGAAATTAAGTCTTTTTTAGAGTATCCAACATTTCAAAAAGAACTCAATAAAGAATTGATTGGTCCCTATCTTTCTTTTAGTTTTACTCCTACAACTGAAACTTTTTTTAAAGGCGTATACCGTTTAGATCCGGGATGTTTTCTTACGTTCCATAAGGGGAAAATAGAAATAGAGCGTTATTATGATATTGAATTTCATACGAAAGAAAAAGATTTTAATGAAATTGTAGAAGAAATCAATAAGACAATGAAAGAATCAGTTGCATATCACATGCTAAGTGATGTAGAAGTAGGTTCCTTTTTATCCAGTGGAATTGATTCTTCTTATATTGTCAGTTTAGCAAAACCAGACAAAACTTATACGGTTGGGTATGACAACCCTAAATACAATGAAATTGAATATGCGAAAGACTTAACAGAAAAATTAGGTATCAAGAATATAAGTAAAAAAATTACAAAAGAGGAATACAAGAAAATTGTTCCAAAAATTATCTACCATATGGACGAACCTTCTAGTGACCCTGCCGCCATTATGCTTTATTTTGTTTCTAATTTAGCAAGCAAAGATGTAAAAGTCGTTTTATCAGGAGAAGGTGCAGATGAATTCTTTGGAGGATATAACAACTATCGAGAAGAAGTAGATTTAAAATGGTACAATAAAATTCCTTACCCACTACGTCATTTCGCAGCCATCATTTTTAATATCTTACCAGAATTTCCAGGGAGAAATTTTGTTGTCAGACGTGGAACCAACTTAGAAACAGACTACATCGGTGTTAATAAAGTATTTAGTGAAAGAGAAAGAAAAAAAGTACTAAGTTGTGAAGATATTATTCAAAATAAAGAAATTACCAAGCCAATATTTGAAACTGTAAAGGGAAAAGATAACGTTACGAAAAAGCAAGCAATTGACATTCATTTTTGGTTAATTAAAGACATATTACAAAAAGCCGATCGTATGACAATGGCAAATTCTATTGAGGGAAGAGTTCCTTTTATTGATAAAGAAGTATTTAAAGTCGCAAGTACTCTTACCGAAAAAGAGAAAGTAACCAAACAAAATACCAAAGTTGCCTTAAGAGAGGCTGCCAAAAAGGAAATACCCAATGAATCTTATAAAAAGAAAAAATTAGGATTTCCTGTCCCCTTACGCGAATGGTTAAGAGAAGATGATTTTTATAACGAAGTAAAGAGTACTTTTCAAGAAGAATATGTAAAAGAATTCTTTAATCAAGATTACTTAATCAAATTATTAGAAGAACATAGAAATCATAAAAAAGATACCTATAAGAAAGTATGGACCGTATATTGCTTTTTAAAATGGTATGAAATATTTTTTCTAAAAAAGGAGTATAATATACTATGAAACTTAAAAAAGACTATTTCATTCTAATTCCAATTTTAATAGTAGTAATCAATATGATTTTAATTACAACGGGGCGTATTTTACCTCTTGATCATTGGATTTATAATCACATTGGACACAATGAAACACTAACCAATATTTTATTATTCTTCACAAACTTTGGTAGTGTAAAATATATTGTTGTGATTTGTGTTTTACTTCTTATTTTTTATAAGCCAAAAAAGAAATTAATAAATCTTTATGGGGTAACCATTATATCTACTATTATTAACAATATAATCAAAGTTATTTTTAGAAGACCAAGACCAGAACTTATGGGTTCTTTAGTTCCCGTATTTGAAAACACTTTTAGTTTCCCATCTGGACACGCAATGGCCACTATGACATTCTATGGTTATTTCATTTATATGCTATATAAAAGTGATATGAAAAAACCAATAAAAACAATTTGTATAGCATTACTTGCCATTCTAATTTTTACGGTTTGCTTTAGTAGGATTTATATTTATGTTCACTACTTTAGTGATGTCTTTACTGGATGTATGTGTTCTCTTATTATTCTTTATTTTTATATTAAAGTTACCAACAAGTATAAGTTTTTAAACGACTAAAAGAGAAAATTGTGGTATAATATGATTAACAACGTGTAGCTATATCTTTGGCATAAGTCCAGTTGTATGGCTACTTTTTTTATTAAGAAATAGGGTGAGTTTTATGAGAAAAATTGGAGAGTATGTAGTATACCGAAAGGAAGTTTGCAAAGTTTTAGAAATTAAAAAGCAATTTAGGGAGGGAATGGATTACTATCGCTTAGTACCCATTGATGATGAAACATTACATATAGATATTTCAACAGATAATGCTTATATAAGAGATTTAATTTCCAAAAAAGAAGTCGAAAGAATTATTAATGAAATGCCAAATATTGGAGTAATAGAGTGTGAAGATAAGCAGTTAGAAAATGAATATAAAAATTTATTAAATACGAATGAACTTGAAAATTATGTAAGTATAATTAAAACAACATATTTAAGAAATAAAGAAAGAGAAGCCAATAAGAAGAAAATAAGTGATAAAGATAATCATTACTTTGAACTAGCAGAAAAGTACCTTTACAATGAATTTAGTATTGTTTTAAATAAAACCTATGAAGAAACAAAAGCCTATGTAATAGAGAAAGTAGAATCTTTACAAAAATAAAAAAACTTCCTAAGAAGTTAATTTAAAACGTAGATACCAATTGTTAAATAAGTAGCAAATAGTATCCAAAGCAAATAAGGGATATTAAGATAAGCACTTATTTTTTTCTTTTGGAAGAAAAAATATAGGAGGAGAATAACAAGGAAATCTAATAAAAGTATCCATAAGATAGAAATAAATCTTGCTTTCCATAAAAAGAAAATAATACTCCATAAGGCATTTACAAAAAGTTGTACGTAGTATAAAAAAATAGTGCTATCTTTTTCTTCATATTCTTTTTTGTAAAGGCAATAAGAAATTCCCATTAAAAGATAAATGATACTCCAAGCAATAGGAAATAAAACTTTTGGTGGTGCAAGAACTGGTCTTACTAAACTGGTGTAATCAATACTATCTTTGATGATAAATGCAACGAGTCCTCCAATAAGAAGTGGAAAAAACAAATAGAATACATTAGAAATAATTTTCTTCATAGATATAAATCCTTTCTATTACTATCTTATAGAAAAAGAAAGAAAATATACATAGCAAGAGGAAAATGCTATAATAATGAGTAGAGGGAGTACAAAAATGAAACTAGACGATTTAACGAAAGAATATGATAAATTACAAAAAAAGTACGGGGCAAAAGAATTAAATTCTATTTATAATGGCGGCTGCAATCATAATCCAGATATTTGTTTCGTATTTATGAATCCAACGGGAAGAAACATTGCTTCACAAAAAGATTGGCAAGGTATAAAATCACCTTGGATAGGAACTAAAAATATATGGGACTTATTCTATAGTTTAAATCTTACGGATGAAAAAATTTATCAAGAAATTAAAAAGAAAAAGGGTAGTGAATGGACACCAGAGTTTGCAAGTATTGTTTATGATGATGTGAAAAAACATAATTTTTTTATTACAAATCTTGGAAAATGTACGCAAATAGATGCAAGACCACTTCCAGATAGAGTCTATAAAGAATATTTAGAATTGCTAAAAAAAGAAATTGAAATTATTAATCCAAAAGTAATTGTTTTATTTGGCAATCAAGTAAGTTCAATTGTATTAGGAGAAAAAATATCGGTATCCCTTTGCCGTAAAAAAGAATTTATAATGAAAATAAGTGGAAAAGAATATAAGTTTTATTCTGTATTTTACCCTATTGGAAATGGAAGATTTAATATAGATAAATCTATAGAAGATATTAGATGGATTATAGAGAATAAGTTAAAAGAAAAGGTAAATAGTTAAGGAAAATGTTTATGATAAACGAAATAATGAATAATTTAGAAGAACAACTCACTACAGAAACTCTAAACAAAATAAAAATAAAACGATTCATTTAGGAATTTTTACAGAACCTTGTTTATCCTATATGCTAGAGGGTAAAAAAACAATTGAATCCCGTTTTAGTAAAAACAAAATAGCACCTTATGAAAAAATAGCCAAAGATGATATTGTACTAGTAAGGAAGTCAAAATGCAAAGCCTTACCACTTAACAAGAACTTTATCTTATTAAGAACTAGCACTAAAAAAATTTAAAAATGGCAGTTATCGACCACTTTTTATAAGAAAACACTAATAATTGGTCGATAACTTGAATTTTATGCATTATTATATATTAATATATTAGGTGATATATTAAAGGAGAACTATACTAATAATAAGTTGAGGAGTAATATTTATGAACCTAAAAGAACAAATTAAAAACTATATTCCATTTAATGAACAAGAAGAAGTGGATAAAGAATATTTTTTAAAATTTATAGATACATATGATGATGTTTTAACAAGAAATAATCAAATTGGTCATTTTTCTGCTTCTGCTTTTGTTGTAAATAAAGAAAGAACAAAGATGCTTTGTGTTTACCATATTATCAATAATGGATGGATTTATCCTGGCGGACACGCAGATGGAGAAGGAAATTTATTATCTGTAGCATTAAGAGAAGTAGAAGAAGAAACGGGATTAAAGCCTAAACTTTTAGATGAAAATATTTTTTCGATTCAATCTGGTGCAGCAAATGGCCATATAAAAGGGGGGTAAGTATGTTCCTGCTCATATTCATTTTGACGTAGTTTATATTATGGAAGCAGATGAACTTGAAACTTTGTCTTTTAGAAAAGAAGAAAACGAAGGTATTAAGTGGATTAACTTTGAAAATGTAGCAGATGAAGAGGTAGTAGATTTTATAAGACCTATTCATAAAAAATTATTTGAAAAGTTAAAAATAACAAATTTATAATAAAAGTAGGTGGTGTTATGTATTACACTTATATGTTACGTTGTAGGGATAATTCTCTTTATACTGGAATTACTAATAATTTAGAAAGAAGAATGGAAGAACATTTTAAAGGAACAAAAAAATGCGCTAAATATACATTACATCATACTCCTATTAAAATTGAAAGTGTTTGGGTATCTCCTAATCGTAAAACAGCAGCAAAATTAGAATATCATATTAAAAAGTTAAAAAAGGTTGAAAAAGAAATGCTATTAAAAAAAGAAAGCAACTTTTCATTGCTATTTCAAAATATATTAGATTGTGAAAAATATAAAAAGATACATTAAGCTTCTCCTAATGTACCTACTAATATTGTTTTATCATTTTTATTAATAATGGCTTCATACTGTTCTTTTACTTTTGCAACATCTTGTCCTAATTCCTGGTTAGTTAATTTATAGAAAGGAATAACGCGGTAATTTGTATGGCTTGCTGTATGATAAGTATAATGCAAATCTCCTTTGACATTATCAATCGAAATAGAAGTTTCCCCGTTTTCTACTACTTTGTGAATTTCCAAAGAAGAAATAATACCAATTCTTTTCATTAAATCTCCTTGCCCGGAAATAAAGTTTCCTAAAGAGTAAATAACAACAGTATTTCCAATATGCTCAATTGGCTGAATAACGTGTGGGTGAGACCCAATAATAACGTCGACTCCTAAATCTGCCAAAAATTGTGCTTGCTCCCTTTGCTCTTTTGTAGGGGTATGGGTGTATTCTACGCCCCAATGCATAGAAACAAGGACAACATCTACTTTATCTCTAACCGATTCTATTTCTTTTTTAGCAGTTTCTTTGTCAAAGACATTTACTAAATATTCTTTTCCTTTAGGAACGGGGATTCCGTTGGTCCCATAAGTATAAGCAAGAAAAGCATAAGTAATTCCATTTTTTTCTCCAATATGGCTACGTGCTTTGTCTTCAAATGAATCATAACTTCCTGCTGTCATAACTCCAACTTTGTCTCTCCAATAAGAAACAGATTTTAAAATGGCTTTTTCTCCTCTATCCATAGTATGGTTATTAGCAAGGCTTACTAGATTAAATCCTGCTTTAATATAAGCATCACCAACTTCTTGAGGAGAGTTAAAAGTAGGGTAACTAGATAGTCCTAATTCCGTTCCACCTAAAATGGTTTCTTGATTGTAATACGCTAAATCATAGTCTGCAATAATAGGTGCAATATCGGAAAGCTGATGATCATAATTATAGGTACCATCCATTTGTAATCCATCTTTATATGTTCCCGTATGGTATAGAGCGTCTCCTACCATAACTAAAGATAAATTGTATTCTTTTTTTTGCTCTTCTTCTGGAACTTCTTCTGGTACAGGTTCTTTTATTTCTGTCTCATTATTTGGCTTTGTAAATATTTTGCTTTCTACAAGATAGAAAGATATACCACCAACAAGTAATAAAGCTAAAAGAACAATCCATATTTTTTTAATTCTACTTTGTTTCATTTGACAACTCCACTTCTATTTTATATGTCAATTTTATCACAAAAGAATAAGGAAGTGGAAAAAATTAAATAAGATTATATTTAAATATAAATGCAATAAAATATATATGAAAAATATTGAAATTATAAATATGATAAAAATGATAATACATATCAATATGAAACTTTACATAATCTTAACTCACTATTTATGAAAAAGTTGTATTACTTTTCCCACCATAAAAACAATGGCATCGCTTTGTTTCATCGCAATTGTTTTAAAGTAAGCCTTTCCACCAACAGTTAAAGCAGAGATAAAAGAAGTAACAAGTATGGTAGCAGCAATAGGATTTAGTCCAGTTTTTATAGATAAATAAAGTGTTAAAGTAGCTCCAAGGCCTCCGCTAATAATACCACAAATATCTCCCACAATATCATTGCAAACACTAGAAACTTTTGTGCTATTTTTAATTAAACGTAGAGAGACTGCAGCTTCTTTTATTTTTTTAGAATTTCTGGCATGAAAAGGCGCTTCTTCTGCAGTTAGTACGGCAACCCCAATCATATCAAATAAAATCCCAATACCAATGACAATAAATAAAATAACAACTAAAAGAATAATGTTAAAATCAGAAATATAGGTAGATAACCCACTAAAAATAGCCGAAAGGATAAAAGAAATTAAAAATACTTGTAAAACCCATTTATTTTTCATATCAAATCTTCTTTCTATATTAAAAAAAGTTCCGAAGAACTTTATTTACAATGTTTTGTGGTATCTCACAAATTAATTTTACGGCTTAGGTCGAGTTGAATTTCTCTATTTTCCTTCCTTTGGTTACCCTATGGCGATTTCTCCTTTATAGAAAATAATTAAATGTTACCAGTTTAATGACTCGATTGCCACTTAGTCCGTACCTTAAACCTTGTGATGTTGACACTCTAGAGGTTTTCCCTGACACAGTCCGATAATACTTATCCGCTTTTGCAGTACTATTTTCAATGTTACTATCCCATACTACCACTCACGGCATGTGCTTTCATCGTTGGATTGCTTCGATAAAAGGAGGTTGGTTATATGCCATTATAACTTTCCTTAAATCTAAAATTATATACCCACCCTCCTCTGGGCGAAGAAAGCAGTATATATAAAGTGCTTTTCACACAATTGGTAGATTTTTAGCCCTACCTTCATATTATGTAAGTGACTAGAATAATGCACCACATATTAAAATTATAGCATATTTACACATAATTGTCAAATTAGCCAAAATAAATCTTGACCTAGTAAAGTATATGCACTTCTTTTTTATTTAGACAACTCTTCACAAATTAGATTGGTAATTTCCGTAGGATTTTCTAGTGATAATCCCTCAATTAAACGAGCCTGAGCATATAAGATTTTTGTGTATTTAGTAAGGGATTCATAATCTTTTTTCTTATATAATTCTTCTAATTTTTTACTAATTTCGTGATTTTCATTGATTTCCATCACAACATTTGCTTTTACCTTTTGATCATTTGGCATCGCATTCATTACTTTTTCCATCTCAACAGAAATATCTCCTTTACTTGTTAAACAAACGGGATGGTTTTTAAGTCGATGCGTAAACTGAATACTAGATACAGAATCTTTTAATACTTCTTGCATTTTTTCAAATAATTTTTTATTGCTTTCATTGGCTTTTTTCAAGGCTTCCTTTTCTTCTTCACTATTTAAGTCAATTGCTTCATCACTAACGTTTATGAACTTTTTACCATCATATTCTTGCATAACTTTAAATACAAATTCATCCATATAATCTGTTAAATAAAGTATTTCAAATCCTTTATCTTTTACGGCTTCTACTTGCGGTAGTAAATCTATTTTATCGATATTTTCTCCACAAGCATAGTAAATTTTGTCTTGTGATTCTTTCATATTTTCTACGTATTCTTTTAAAGTAACGGCCTTTTTCTCTTTAGAAGAGGTATAAAGTAGTAAATCTTGTAACTCTTCTTTTTTCATACCATAAGAAGTATAAATTCCATATTTAAGTTGTACTCCAAAATTTTTAAAGAAATTCTCATATGATTCTCTGTCTTCTTTTAGCATTGTTTCTAATTCTTTTTTAATTTTAGATTCTATTCCTTTGGCAATGGCCTCAATTTGATGGTTTTCTTGTAACGTTTCACGAGAGATATTTAAAGAAATATCTTCACTATCCACAAGTCCTTTCACAAAGCTAAAATAATCGGGAAGTAAATCACTACACTTGTCCATAATTAGGACACCTTTAGAATAAAGTTGTAAACCTTTTTCATATTCCTTTGTATAGTAGTCATATGGAGCGTGAGAGGGAATAAAAAGTAGGCTTGTAAAACTACATTTTCCTTCTACAACACTTCTAAATATACGACTAGGTTTTTCATAATCATAGAATTTATCTGTATAAAAGTCTTGGTATTCTTCCTCTTTTACTTCTTTTTTATCTTTTTTCCAAATGGGAATTTGACTATTTAAAATCTTATTTTCTACAATTGTTTCTTCTTTATCACCTTTTTTTTCTTCTTTCATAATTATAGGGTAAGCAATATAATCAGAATATTTTTTAATAAGCCTTTCAATTGTGTAATTTTCTAAGAACTCATCATAATTTTCTTCCTCAGTATTGTCCTTTAAATATAAAGTAATCTCAGTACCATTATTTTTTCTTTCACTTTCTGTGATAGAAAAACCATCTGCTCCAGTAGATTCCCAAGTATAAGCACTATCACTTTCAATACTTTTACTTTCTACTTTCACATTTTTAGCAATCATAAAGGCAGAATAAAATCCAACTCCAAATTGCCCAATGATTTGCATATCTTTAGCAGTTTCATTGTTTTCTTTAAATAGAGCAGAACCGCTTTTTGCAATCGTACCTAAATTATTTTCTAATTCTTCTTCGGTCATTCCGATTCCGTTATCACTTAAAGTAATCGTTCTTGCTTCCTTGTCTAAAAGAATACGGATTTCTAAATCTTCCTTTTTGATAGTTAGTTTACTATCTGTTAAAGATTTGTAATACAGTTTATCTAATGCATCACTCGCATTTGAAATTAATTCTCTTAAGAAAATTTCTTTGTTGGTATAAATTGAATTAATCATCATATCTAATATTTTTTTTGATTCGGCTTTAAATTGTTTTTTCTTCATAAAAAATCCTTCTTTCTTATAAAATATAGTACACCTAAAAATAGCACTTGTCAATATTGAGTGCTAGTTTCTTATAAAGAAAAAAATTATAATGTTTGTTGATCGCTATATACTTGAATTTTTTCTTCTACTACTTCACCATTTTGCAAATGCTTAAAAGAAATAGAATCACCATATTCATCAATAAACTGAAATACATTGCTTAAGTAATTAGGATCACCCTCTCCCGGAAGAGAAGTGTAATCATAAAAAGAAAGATTCGATTGATCACTTAAAACTTCTTCTTTCGTTTGACCAGTTTCCTCTCTTGTTTTATCAAATATTTTTTCCATATTTCCAATTCCTAAATTGTAACATTGTAAAGAGGCCATAATGTGATAATTCATTGCTTCGGCCGACTTACGTAAAAGCACACATCCTATAGAAATATTTGTTTTAGGATTTTTTAAATCCTCTTCTGTAATGCACGTATACTTTGCTTTTTCTTCTTCGGTTGGTTGATTTGTTAGAAGAAACGTTTCGTATTGATGATCACGAAAGTTAAAGACACGTATTGGTTTTCCAGCCCACATAGACCATTCAATTTGCATTAGATTTTCTTCTTTGCCAACAGATTCTTGTGTTAGTAACATCAATATTAAATTGGAACTAATTCCCCATTTTTCACCACACCAATTTGCTAGGTCTTGATATTCATTAAAAGTACATTCTTTTTTTACTAAATCGTTTGTTTTTCTATAATCTAAATAAACTCTATTTTCTTGATTTTGAATACTTGTTAAATTTGTTTCTATTGGTGTGGTTGTTATGATTTGATTTTGAACACTACTTTCTTCCCTAAGGTTATCCTCTATAGTTGAATCTAAATTTGTTTCATTTTCCTCTGTATGAAAATATTCATTATTCTCTATATTTTCTATTTCTAAAAGGTTTGCTTTTGCTATCGATGGCTCTTTTTCTGCTTTTACACTCATACTAGAGAGTAATGTAGCCATTAAAACTGCACCCATAGTGGCTTTAAAAATTTTAACTTGGCTATTCCCTTTAATTAAAAATTTATTCTTTTTTTGTTTTTTCTTAGCTTCTTTACATAAATACTCTTTTAAAGCTTCCTCTATTTTTTGATACAATTTTGGAATGTATTGATCTAGTTTGTTTTTAACAAATAAATCCAAGTCCCTTAATTGAATTTCAGAATTATCTTTATATAAACGTATAGAATGCTTAAAAACTTTTATCTGACTAAATGCTATAGTATCTAGTAGCCGTAAACTTTCGATTGCCTGTATTTTTTTTACTTCAAAATTCGTGCCATTCCTTTCTACTGTACATAAAAATTCTCCATCATTATTAAAATGGTAAGTATAAATCGTTTTCATAAGTGAAGCACCTCTAATACTTTGTTATAAATAGCATCACTTACATCTTTAAAAAATAATTCTTCCTTTTTTATACATTCACTTACGTATACATTTGTTTCATCCATATAGGCTACATATTCTTTATCCTCTAAGTTGATAGAATCAAGATAAGTGTATTTTTGATTATTAATTTCTATTGTTAATAAATCCATACTTACACTCCCTATCTTAATCTATTGTACCAAGTTTCTGACGAAAAGTCATTAGGTTAGAATAAAAATATTTGCAA
>CAZIDI010000024.1:0-13501 GCA_964537805.1 uncultured Muribaculaceae bacterium
AATCTTTACCTACAGAAGAAGAACTAAATCTACATATTGATATTACAGAGTAAATTTATGAAAATAGGAAGTACAAAAAAACAGCATTATATTCCAAGATTCTATATGAAAAATTTTGCTCCTCGAACAAACTGAATTAAGATTTCTCTTAATACAACCATAAGGTCTCTTTCTTACTTGGAGGTAAAAAGAATAGATTATGGTAGACATCAGAGTTCTAAAACTCAGGTTATTTATAATAGCAAAGTTTTCAAAAAGGAAAAGAAAAAGCGTACGTCAAAATTCGACAAATAGTATAAGTAAAAATAAAAGAATAATTATAAAAATAATAAAGAGTATACTTTTAAGAATATTTTTTTTATTTGGGTTACAAGTTCTTTCTCCTTTCATGATTTCATTTAAAGAAATCGAAAATAATTCGCTTAGTCTTATTAAAGAATCATAATCTGGCATACATTTTCCTCTTTCCCATTTGCTTACTGCTTGTCTTGTTACGTATAGTTTTTCTCCTAACTCTTCTTGGGTTAGATTTTGTTTTTGTCTTTCTTTTACTATTAGTTTTCCTATTTTTTGATAATCCAACATATCTAGTTTACCTCCGATACTAATTCATCAGCAGATAAGTTATATTTTTGACATATCTCATATAAAAAAGAAGTTTGAATCACATTTAAACCGTTTTCATATTCTAAAATAACAGATTGCGTTGTATGAATGGATGCTGCAAACGCTTTTTGCGTTAAATGATATTGAAGACGAATATTTTTTAGCTTCTTTCCTAAAATATTGCTATCAAAATCAATGTTTATTTTTCTTTTTTGTTTTGTATCCGTTAAGGCTAGAGCATAATCTAATGTTATTTTTGATAGATTACAAATTTTTATTAAATGTTTTAATGGAATTATTTTTTTTTTCGTTTCCCATCTAGCATAATTAGATTTTGAAATGCCTAAAAGGTTAGCCATTTCCCTTTGATTGAGATTTAAAGATTCTCTTATAAAAATGAGTCTTTCGTACTTCATATTTACCACCAAAATCATTTTAAATAGGAAAAGATATCAAAAGTTGATTTGCCCCATAATAACGATACAAAAGTCGCGTATAGTTTGAATCGTTTTCTGAAATAATAGAATGGTGAAAAAATAGTATTGATTTAGCATTTAAAACCAGAAAAACAATAAATAAAACAAAAATGCTTCTAAATTTTTGACAATATTCCTTTTTAGTGGTACGATATCTTGCACAAAAGGGGGATTCATTATGTGTAAAAATTGTGGAAATCCTACTAGTAGATGGTATTTTAGTTCTAAACAATATATGGATTATTTAGAATGTGTTAATTGTCAACAAATATTAGAAACCCAAAAACACATGCATATTTTTTCAAATAATTGGACGTATGATAGAGTGAACAATCGCGATATATTGCGTTGTAAAGTGTGTACGATGATTCTGAAAAAAAGACCACACGTTATTGGTTTTCAAGATGAAAGTGATGTTTTTGAAAATTGGCTTACAAGTGCAGAGCCACAAGAAGACTATACAAGAAAAAGAAAATTACAAATGTAAGAATGGTAGAAGTTTTTCTACTTTTTTTAATGTCTATTTCATAAAATAAAAATGAGGTACTTTATGAAAAAAACATTTGATTACAAATTATTGATTGCTGTTATTGTAATTGCCATTTTTGGTCTAGTTATGATTTATTCTGCTAGCAGTATTTGGGCTGAATATAAGTTTCAAGATTCTTTTAAGTTTGTAAAAGCCCAAGGATTATTTTTTGTAGTGGGTATATTTGTAATGTTATTTTTATCAAAAGTAGATTATCATCTTTATTTTAAAAAAGCCAATATGATATTGTTTATCTGTTTTTTACTTTTAGTTTTAGTGTTAATTCCTGGTATTGGAACAATTCGTAATGGTTCTAGAAGTTGGTTTGGTATAGGTGGTTTTGGAATTCAACCAAGTGAATTTGCTAAAGTAGGGCTTATTATTTATGTTGCCAAGTATTTAGCCAATAACAAAAAAAATATGCGAGATATTAAATCAGGAGTTTTACCTATATTAAGTGTAATTATGGTTTTCTTTGGCCTTATTATGTTAGAGCCTGATTTTGGAACAGCGATGGTTATTGTTCTTACTCTTGTTGTCATGATTTTTACCTCTGGTGTAAAAGTATCATTCTTTGTAAAAATCGGAATGGTAGGTCTTGTTGGAATTGTTGGTCTTATCATTGTTGCCCCTTATCGTATGGCAAGAATTGTTTCGTTTTTAAATCCTTGGACCGATCCATTAGGAAGTGGCTTTCAAATTATTCAAAGTTTATACGCAATAGGACCCGGTGGTTTACTTGGGCAAGGATTTATGCAGTCTCGCCAGAAACATTTTTATCTGCCCGAACCTCAAACCGATTTCATATTTTCTATTATTAGTGAAGAGTTTGGCTTTTTAGGTGTTTTAATTGTAACCAGTTTGTTTTTCTTTATCTTTTATCGTGCTCTTTCTACTTCTCTAAAGCAAAATGACTTATTTGCAAAATACTTAGTATTTGGTCTTTCTTTTGGGATTATTATCCAAGCCTTACTAAACTTAATGGTAGTAGTAGGAATTATTCCCGTAACTGGGGTTACGCTTCCATTTTTAAGTTATGGTGGCTCTTCTTTATTAGTCAGTATGGCAAGTATTGGGATAATTTTAAATATAAGTAGAAATAGTCAGTAAATATTGTTTTCTTTTTCAGATAATAGTAAAAAAGACTAGAGTATTTGAACTCTAATCTAATGGTTCTAATCCATTCATAATATCCATTTTTTGATATAAAACTCTAACAATGGTAATTTTTTTATCTTTTTCTTTAATTTATAAAACATAAGAAAATTTCTAATTTTAAGTTTTCTATATTCATTTTTTAAAGTGCCTATTGGTTGATAAATAGAGTATCTAGTTTTCCATAAAACTTTTCCCACTATCTCTAATTTTTTATATAGTTTATTTTACTTTTGTCAATACAACGTATTATGTTAAGTATAATTTTATTTTGAATGTGGGGGAATAGAGTGATAGTTGTTTTTTCTTATTTTTTACTTTATAATACGGAAAAGTATTAAGAAAGTGAATTTTATGCAATATAGAGAAGTTTTAAATTTTCCGAATAATTACCCATTTGGTATAGAAATTGAAGTATGTAATAAAAATGTAGAAGATATAGATAAAATGTTAAAAAATCATCATAATATTTCAATATGTAGTAAAGATTATTTTGCTTTAATGTCTCGTTTTGGTGAAGAATATGCAAACTTAATTCGTTATACAAGCCATTTTGTTTTTAAAAATAATTTTGATGCCCATTGGCTTTATAAACACGAAGATACGAATGAGTTTGATTCTAGTTTAGGTGCAGAAGTAATTTCTCCTATTCTTTATAATCAAAAAAGTGATTTACGTAATTTAAAGAGTGTTCTTACTATGTTAGAAGAAAATGGCGCAGAAGTAAATGAAAATTGTGGAGTTCATATCCATATTGGTGCAAAGCCTTTTTCTGGTAGTTATCAAAAACTACTTAATTTCTTTCTATTTTATCTTTTATTTGAGCCAGTATTTTATAAACTAAGTGCAATGGGAAATTTTGGGCATGTAAGAGAGTATGCAATTTCTTATGCTAATCCTATAGTTTTAAAAATGAAAAAAGCAAAAATGAATCAAGCCATATTGGAAGAGTATATTAAAACCCATTCTAAAGGAGAGAAGAAAGAAGATGGACTTCATTTTAAATCTTTCAATATGAATCAAGTAAGATATGGTTCTTCTTTTGAAATCCGTACCTTTAATGGTTCATTAGATCCATTTGTTATCGAAAATTATATTAATGTTTCTTTAGCCAGTGTCTTTTATTGTGTTCAAGATTGTTTTGATCAAAAAGTTTTTTCAAAAAGATGCTCTAATGCCATTAAAGAAAGAAAAGATTGGCTATCATTTTCACAGTATGTAGATTATGCAGATAATTTAGTAGAAGAATTTATTGAGTGTATTTTCCCGTATCAGGAAGATAAAGATTATTTTTACAGGCAATATTCTGGAGAATATTTAAAAAGAGTAAAAAATAAAGAACATTTTTAAATTTCGACAAAATACTACATTAATCAGTATTAATATACTTCCTTAAACGAGTAGGTGTATTTTTTTGGAAAATGCGGTACAAGAAAGTTTAAAAATTGAAGATATGATATTTGAAGTAAGAGACAAACAAGTAATGTTAGATAGAGAATTAGCAAAACTTTATCAATGTACAAATAGAAAAATACCAAGAACAATATCACAACCTAGAAGTCATATATAATAATACTTTTCACGACCATACTTTATAATAGACGCAAACACAATTTATTATTGTGGAACGAGTTTAAATCATTTAGGAACTAAAACATTTTCGATTAATTTACTGGAAGATGAAGTGGTAAAAGAGTTATTACTTAAAAAAGTAATAGAAATGAAAAAGCAACATTTACATTCAAAATGACATTTGCTAATAAGTTTTTCTATTTTGTAGTATAATTGTGGTAAGGGTGATACGTATGAATATTATTGTTTCTGCTGGAGGAAGTGGAGGACATATTTATCCTGCTTTGGCCATTATAGAGGAATTTAAAAAAAGAGAAAAGAATGTAAATGTACTTTATATTGGAACACATAATCGTATGGAAAAAGATATTGTTCCTCAAAAAGGAATTCCTTATGAATCTTTAGAAATCTATGGTTTTACAAAAGATATTAAACGAGATATCAAGAATGTATTTTTAATTCGTAAAGCGGAAAAGAAATGTTTGCATATTATGAAATCTTTTTCTCCAGACGTTGTGATAGGGGTAGGAGGATATGTTACTTATCCTGTTATAAAAACAGCTAAAAAATTGGGAATTAAAACTTTTATTCATGAGCAAAATAGTCGCCCTGGAAAAGTCAATTATTTAGTCAGCCGTTATGCCGATGTTGTAGGAATTACGTTTCAAAGTTCTAGAAACTTTTTAAAAAAAGCCAAAAAAATAGTTTATACTGGGCATCCTTCATTAGATGGGGCTATTCATACTAAAAAAATAGATAAAACAATGCTTGGATTTAGTATTTCTAAAAAATTAGTTGTGTATGTTGCAGGAAGTTTAGGAAGTTCTTCTTTAAATCAAAAGATGCTTGATTTTTTAAATAGCAATTTACACGATTCCTATGAAATACTTTATATTGTAGGAAGTAATATTAATGTAGAAGAATTTAAAAAGAAAATCACCAATTTAAAAGGAATAAAAATTGTCCCTTATTTTGATAATTTACCTGGTATTATGGCTGCTAGTGATTTAGTCATTTCTAGAGCTGGAGCAGGGACTTTATTTGAAATTATCGGCCTTGAAAAGCCAAGTATTATTATTCCGAGCCCGAATGTTGCCAATAACCATCAGTACTATAATGCCGAAGAATTAGAAACAAAAGGAATTATAAAAATGCTAGAAGAAAAAGATCTTACCAAAGAATTGTTAAGTGAAAATATCAATAATTATTTAAATAATCAAGAGCAAATTCGCCAAATGAAAAAAAATATGGTAGAGTATAAAAAAGTAAGCCCTAGTGAAACCATTTATAAAACAATAAAAGAATTAATGACAATGAAAAAATAAAATATTGGTTATAGTAAGTAGGTGGAAAGATGCAGAAAAAGGGAAAGAAAAAAGTAAAACATCACATTAAATGGAAAGCATTCTTTCTGTTTCTTTGTGTTATTTTGTTTTTAACTTTGGCTGTTTTTTATTTTTTAGAAATGCCAGTTAAAAATATTTATATTGTAGGAAATGAGTTTATAAAGGATTATCAAATTAT
The DNA here is from genome assembly GCA_964537805.1 of uncultured Muribaculaceae bacterium. Classification (GTDB taxonomy): domain Bacteria; phylum Bacillota_I; class Bacilli_A; order RF39; family UBA660; genus MGBC108787. The sequence goes on from CAZIDI010000024.1 coordinate 5,863, forward strand.
TGAAGCAGCTGGATTAAAGGAATACCCGAAACTCTATAAGTATTCAAAACATACTTTAGAAAAAAATATTGCTTCTTTAGATTTAGTAAACAATGTTAAAGTGAAAAAAAATCTATTAGGAAAAGTAACCATTGAAATCGAAGAAGCCCACGTGTTATTTTATAATCGTAACAATTCAACTTATGTACTTTCAAATGGTACAGAAATAGCAGATGGAGAATATACAGGAATACCATTTTTAGATAATTATGTAAAAAGCAGTGTGTATGAGCGTTTGATTCAAGAACTTGCAAATGTGAAAAAAGAATCTTTAGCGTTGGTGAGTGAAATAGAGTATGCTCCTAGTAAAAGTGGAGATATTACTTTAGATGAAACCAGGTTTTTACTTTATATGAACGATGGAAATCAAGTATATATTAATTTAATTCATATGGATAGGCTTGATATGTATGCTTTAGTTTATACTACTATTTCAGAAAAAACAGGAATCTTGAATTTAGACTCAGATAATGATAGAGTATTTTTTGGAGACGAAAAAACAAATGAAGGAAATGGCGAAGAATAAGAGTGAAAAATATCCTATCAATTATAATGATTGGATGGAAAAAGAGTTAAAACAATTTTCAAGTAAAAAAACAATTCTTTTGCATAGTTGTTGTGGACCTTGTTCTACGGCAGTCATTGATGTATTAAAGAATTATTTTGAGATTACGATTTTGTATTACAATCCCAATATTGAGCCTTATGAAGAGTATATAAAAAGAAAAAAGGAACAAATTCGTTATATAAAAGAAAGTGGCTATCCCATAAAATTAATGGATATTGATTATGACAATGAAAGTTTTAAAAAAATAACTAAGAATTTAGAAAGGGAGCTAGAAGGTGGAGCAAGATGTCATAAATGTTACTACTTGCGTCTTCAAAAATGTGCAGAACTGGCAAGTCTGAATCATTTTGATTACTTTGGAACTACGCTTACGGTAAGTCCCTATAAAAATGCCAAAGTCCTCAATGAAATTGGTCTAGAACTTGAAAAAATTATCAATGAAGATAAAAAGGAAGAAGAAAAACTTCTGTATTTAGTTTCGGATTTTAAGAAAAAAGAAGGGTATAAAAAGAGTATCGAAATCTCTAAAAAATATAACTTGTATCGTCAAGAGTATTGTGGTTGTTTGTATGGAAAGGAAAATGCAGAGAAAAATAGTTCATATACTAACATTTAAAAATTTAGACAACTCTTGTCGAATTCCTTACAAAAGGAATTTTTTTTGTTATGCTATCTATAGGTGATAGAAAAAGATGGAAGTTTACTATAAGAATGAAACTTTATTTGTAGATGTAACCAATGATATAACGATAGAAACGGTGGCTTTACTGGAGCGAAGAGTATTTAAAATTATTGATGATTATGGAGTGGATAAAATTATTCTTTCTATTTATGGAAATGGGAACAAAGACTTACTTAATGGTTTAAAAAAAAATTATTATCATAAATACAAAGGATTTTTATTAATCAAATAAAAAAGAAACTATTCGGTTTCTTTTTCTAATTTTAGAGATAATTCATCCGTATTTAAGTTTATCATCCCTTGTTTTAAATTTATAACTTTCATTAAGGAAAATGCAATTGAAGTGGCCGTTTCGTCAATGATTTCTTTCGATAAACTATTGGCATCATAATCTTCTTTGGTTTTACCAAAACTTCCACATAATTTTAATGTTGCATCTCCTACTAATACTTCTTTATTTTCAAAAGGAGCATTTTCATAATATAAATTACTGATGTTTGTTTTTTCTTCACTTACAGAATTCATTACAACTAAAACAAAAGGGTGGGGAGAAACTTTTATAATTTCACGAGAAACTTTGGATACTTTCTTATCAATTAAAATAGGGTTTTCTTCATCTCCATACACGGGCATTTGGTTCATTTTTAAAATCGTTCCTACAATACTGGCGAATGTTAAATAAGGACTTAGGGTAGCATCGTATTTTCCTAAACATAGAATGATAAGACTATCAAAATCTTTGGCATCTTCTAAAATTTGTTCTTCTAGTTTTTTTAATTTAGCCTTTTTATTGTTTACAAAATAATCCATCTTACCAAACACCGCCTTTTAAAAAAAGATTTTAACATAATTTATATCTTTTGTGCATTTTTTCTTTCAATTTCTATATATTATATTAAAAATGCTTGTATCAAGTGAAAGAATTTGCTAAAATACAAATGGCTAATGAGTTAGCAAATAGACATGCTTAAGGGATTAAAGTTATCGAGTGCCGAAGAGGTGATAACTTTAAGTTGATCTTAGCAGATGTTTTAACGAAGGAGGAATAATTTATGGCCGTAGTTTCTATGAGTTATTTATTAGAAGCAGGAGTTCATTTCGGACATCAAACGAAGAGATGGAATCCAAAAATGAAAGAGTATATTTTTGCAGCAAGGGATGAAATTCATATTATTGATTTACAAAAGACTGCAGAAAAACTAGAACAAGCGTATGATGCGATTAAAGCAATCGCCGATAATGGAGGTACTTTCTTGTTTGTAGGTACTAAAAAACAAGCAAGTGAAGTAATGAAAGAAGAAGCGATTCGTAGTCAAAGTTATTATGTAACGGAAAGATGGTTAGGAGGAACATTAACAAACTTCAGGACCATAAGAAAAAGAATTAAAAGACTTGAAGAAATTGAAGAAATGGAGAAAAATGGAGTATTTGAAGTACTTCCTAAAAAAGAAGTCATTGGATTAAGAAAAGAATATGACAAATTAAATCGAGTACTCTCAGGTATTCGTGAAATGAATAAATTACCACAAGCCATTATTATTGTGGACCCTAAAAAAGAAATCAATGCAATTCGTGAAGCAAGAAAGTTAAACATTCCTGTATTTGGACTTGTAGATACTAATTGCGATCCAGACGATGTTGATTATGTGATTCCTGCTAACGATGATGCAGTTCGTGCTGTAAAAGTTGTGGTTGGAGTACTTAACAATGCCATTTGTGAATCTCGTAATTTAGAAATGGTAGATTATGTAACAGAAGAAGATAAAAATAAAAAAGATAGCAAAGAAATAAACATGGAATCTGTTGTTGAACAAGTGGAAACAAAAAAGGAAGAAAAACAAGATGAAAAGGCAGCAGATGCTGTTGTAGAAGAACCAACCCCTGAAAAAGAGGAAAAAATAGAAGAAAAGAAAGAAACAAAAGCAAAAGAAGAGAAAAAAGACTATGCTTCTATGACGTTAGCAGAGTTAAAAGTAATTGCAAAAGAGCAAGGACTTAAAGGTTATTCTACAATGAAAAAAGAGGAATTAATTCGTAATTTAAAATAAAGAAAAGGAGTGTTTTTTATGGAGATTACAGCAAGTTTAGTAAAAGATTTACGTGAAAAAAGCGGTGCAGGAATGATGGATTGCAAAAAGGCACTTGCAGAATGCGATGGAAATATCGATGCCGCGATGGATTATTTAAGAGAAAAGGGTATTGCTAAAGCCGAAAAAAAAGGAAGCCGTATTGCGGCAGAAGGTCTTGCTAATATCTATATAGATGGAGATAAAGCCGTTATCTTAGAAGTAAATTCAGAAACAGACTTTGTTAGTAAAAATGAAGAATTTACGAGTATGATTGATACAATAGGTAACTCTATTTTAAAAAGTGATGCTACTAATTTAGAGAGTGCTTTAGAAGTTTCTACTGGTGAAGGCACAGTGAATGATTTAATTATTGCTAAAACGGCAAAAATTGGTGAAAAACTATCTTTAAGAAGAGTAGAAATTGTAAAGAAAAATGCCGATGAAGTATTTGGTGCTTATTTACATATGGGCGGTAAAATTGCAGTTTTAACTATACTTAAAGGTGCAAATGAAGAGATTGCTAAAGATGTATCAATGCAAGCAGCAGCAATGAAACCAAGTTATGTATTTATAAGTGATGTACCAGAAAGCGTTGTTGCTCGTGAACGTGAAGTATTAAAAGAACAATCTATGAATGAAGGAAAACCTGCTGACATAGCAGAAAAAATGGTAGAGGGTAGAATTAAGAAATTCTATAAAGAAATCTGTCTTGCAGAACAAGCCTTCATTAAAGATGGAGATATAAGTGTTAATACTTATGTAACTAACAATGGTGGAGAAATTTTAAAAATGGTTCGTTATGAAGTTGGAGAAGGAATGGAAAAAAGATGCGAGAACTTTGCTGAAGAAGTAATGAACCAAGTAAATGGAAACTAAGGACATTGCTACAATGTCTTTTTTTATGCTATACTTTGTATAAAGAAAAAGGTGTACAATATATGGATTATAATATGGATTATAAAATTGAAATAGCAACAATAGAAGATTTAGAGATATTCTAAAATTAATTTACGATAGATGTTTATGGTTTTCAAAAAATGGGATTAAAGGTTGGAATATTAAGACTTATCCTAATAAATACAACAAAAATTATTTTATAGAACAAATGAAAATGAATACCTTATTTGTTGCTAAATTGAATAATAAAGTATGTGGTGTAATGCTTTTAAAAAATGAAGATGGTATTTATTGAAAGAATAATGATCCTTCCTATTATATCCATCATTTAGCAACTGATATTAATACAAAAGGTGTTGGAAAAAAATTAATAGATTTTGCAAAAGAAGAAAGTAAATTAAACAAGAAAAAATATTTAAGATTAGATTGTTATCAAGAAAGTGTATTTCTTAACTACTACAAAAAAATAGGCTTCCATAATGTAGGAAGTGGAAAATATGGAACTCGTAACGGGAATGGCAATTGGAAAATCTGTTGAGTATCCATATGAAAGATACAAAAAGAAATTAGAAGATATCCTAATATGTAAATAATACAAAAACAAAGTGAAAAACTTTGCTTTTTTTGTTATACTGAATGTAGTGATGGTTATGAAGTTTTTAAAAAATAAAAAAAACATTGTGAAATTGCTTCTTTTTTGTATTATGCTTTACTTATTTTCTTATTTAGGTACAAAAAATTATCAAACAGAAGTGACAGACAATGTTCGCTTTTCAACAGAATATAAAGATATTTCTAAAAATAATGTTTTTGTTTATGTTAATGAAAGTAAAGTTTTAGATTTATTAAATGGGAAATCTGGTATTCTTTTTATGGCATTTCCTAGTAATATTTGGAGTCATTATTATGCAGAATATTTAAATGATGTTGCCATAAATAACGGTATAGAAGAAATCTATTATTATAATTTTAAAAAAGCAAGAAATTTAAATAATAATTCCTATATGACAATAGTGAATAAGTTTAAAGAGTATTTGTCTTTTGATGATACTGGAAATATGGATTTAAAAGCGCCAACGGTTGCTATTATAAAAAATGGAAACATTATTTACTATGATGATGAAATTATAAATTTAAAAGGGGAAGTTCAACCAGAAGATTATTTTACTGACTATCGGAAAAATCTGATAAAAACAAATTTTGATTTAGCCATTAAGTCTTTTAAAGGAAGTGAAGAATAGTGCAAGAAAATGATAGCAATTATGTAGGCTTTGGTTTATTCTTTTTTCTAATCGTTATAATTATTCTTGTTTCTTCAACCATTCTTTTTCTAAATACTAGAAGTAAAAACCAAGAAAAAGTTTTAAATGAGAGCAATGAAGTTGTGGTGAGTGATAAGAATAAAGTAGATAAAAATAAAGATTTTGTTTATTTTACAGAGGAAGAAGTCATAAGTGATGCATTAAATATTATTTATAAAGTTCCTATCATTAACTTAGATAGTGAAGATGCAAAAACGATAAATAATGAAATCAAAGAGTATGCTAGCAATATTAAAAATACTTTGGAAAAAGGGAATGAAACGAAATGTCCTACAAATGAGTCTACAGATATTTATAAAACTAATTATTTAGACTATGCTGTTTATACGTATGAAGAGTATGTAACCCTTTTACTAAGGGAATCCACGTATTCTTGTACAGATGGTTTTTCGACTTCTAGTAAAGTGAAATCTTATACTTTTGATGTATTAAGTGGAAAATTGTTGTCTTTTGATGCTTTACTTACTAAGTACAATACAACCTTAACCAAAGTTGTAGAACAAATTAGGAGCAATTTAAATAAAGAACAAACCATAATTGATGGAGTTTCTACTATAAAGATAGAGGAAACCATTAATTCCTTAAAAGAACAAAGTACATATGTTATTTATGTAGATGAATTTGGAGATTTAATTTTAAATTATGTTGTAAAAACGAGTAGTGTCGATTATAATGATACTATAACTATAAATTAGAAAGTAGTGGATAAAATGGATATTGAACAAAAAATGGATAAAGCCATTGTAGCTTTAGAAAATAAATTAGTAAATATTAGAGCAGGTAGAGCCAATCCAGCTATGTTAAATGGGATTATGGTTCCTTACTATGGAGTTCCTACTCCCATACAAAGTCTTGCCAATATCACAGTTCCAGAAGCAAGGCAATTAATGATTAAACCTTTTGATCGAGGAGTTTTAAAAGATATGGAACGTTCTATTAATGAGGCTAATATTGGAATTACTCCAACCAACAATGGGGAAATTATTATTTTAACCATTCCTGAACTTACGGAAGATAGAAGAAAAGAATATGTACGTGATGCAAGAGAAGTAGCAGAAGAAGCCCGTGTTGCTTTACGAAATATTCGCCAAGAAGAAAATAATGCCATAAAAAAGGAAGAGTATCCAGAAGATGAAGAAAAAAGACTTCTAGACAATGTACAAGAAGCAATTAACAAATACAATAAAATTGTAGATGAAAAATTAAAAGAAAAAGAGCAAGAACTAATGACTGTTTAGTTCTTTTTTTGTTGTTTAAATTATGGTACAATAACTTGAACTTAAATTTAAGTATTATCAGAAAGTGATGATAATATGCCATTTGAAATTACAAATTGTGAAGAATATGTTGCACTAAAAACTTGTATCTCTTTATATGAAATGATGAGTTGGATTGTTAAAGAAAATGAGGATAAAATAGTAGAACAAACTTTTAAGACATTTTTTAAAAATGAAAAATAGTATTTTAATGAGTTTACAAATAACATTTAATACTGCAATTACGATTCAAGAAGAAATACAACAAGCTTTTGGAACTGAAAATCCTAATTTTAGTAAAGAATTAGAACTTACAAAAAATTTTTGTCAAGGTTATCAAGAGTATACAAAGATTGGGTTCATTCTATTCAAAATTATGGTAATCCATTTTTAGATGATTTTGCTGAAGAACTAAGTCAAGAAGATAGAAGGGTTGATAAACGTAAAATTTTTCTTCTTATAGTTTTAGGCGTTATTGGTGTATCTTCATCTCTTTGCATTTGGAATATAAAGAATGTCTAGAAAAAATGGAATGAAATATATGAAAAAGATTTTGGGATAGAAAATAGTTCTAATAATATAGAAGAAATTAACGTAGAACAAATATTAGCTCGAAAACTTTCATAGAATTAGGGTTTATTTCTTGCCAAGCATTAGGATTTGGTGCTATAATCTTAAGTAGTTAAGTGAAAGGAGGGAATTTATGACAAAAGTAGTGGTTAATGGTAACTTAGAAAAAGCAATGAAAACATGGAAAATGAAAGTTGCTAAAAGTGGTGTCCCTTCTGAACTAAAGAAAAAGAAAC
>CAZIDI010000025.1:0-3359 GCA_964537805.1 uncultured Muribaculaceae bacterium
TAAAGTTAACTAAAGATTTCAAAATATCACTTCCTTCTAAAATCATTATATCAAAAGGGAGAAGAATTAACAGAAAAAGAAAGTGGGTAAACATGAAAAAGAAAAAAATATATGGTCCACCTGGATATGACCTAATAAAAGAAAATGAAAAGATAATCAAATATGCAACTATATTTTGTATAGTATATTCAATTATCTTTATTGGATTAATTATTGCTTGGATATTTTGTAAGTTGAATGGAATTTAACGATTTGTATCAGATAAGTCTAAAATACTATTATTAATTTTATATAAGACTTTTTTATAACTATCTGTATGATCATCAACTGCATAATTAAATAACCAATCATGATTGATTATGAAAGACAAATCTATTTCATAACTTTCTGTATAAATTTTGTTTAAAGTTTCATATTTTAATTCTACTTTAAATTTTTTATCAGGATAGTCTTTAAAATCAAACCAAGAACTAATTTTTTGATTAGGAGCTAGTAAAACGTTAGTAGAATCACTTAAAGGTTTTATATCTTGTTTAAAATTACATTTATTCCAATCTAAATTTGGGGTAATAGTCATATTTAATAGTTTACCTATTGAATTACCAAAGTTTTTTATAACAAGATAATACATTTGAGTTTGAGGATGAAAGTCAATATAGAACAAAATATATGCTCTTGTATTTTCTTTAATCATTTTACTGTTTTGTTTTAGAGTAAAAACAGCAATAAAAATTGAAGTAACAATACCTAAAAAGGTTATAGAAGCAATTACAATTTGAATCCAATCTCCAGTAGTTAAATGTTCACACATAATTAATCACCTCCATTTCTTAAATATCTATTATAAAAGAAAAAAGAGGTAAAGCAAATAATTTGGATTTAATAACTGCTGTAACAGTTTAAAATCTAAATTCATAAAATAAACCAAAGTATAGCGAGGAGGTACTTTATGAAAGAGTACTATATTGGAAACGTAAAAATAATAGAACATGAAAATAAAGAACTTGAAGATAAAGAAGTTTTAAAACAAAATCTTATTCATTTATACGATGTAATAAATGAGATAGCAGCAACATTGCCTAAAGAAAGAACAAAAAATTGGTTCTTAACTGAAGAGCAAATTGAAAAAATGAAAAAAAGTGGAAAATATAATTTTATTTAATTTTCTAATGATTAAAAATGGACAAGCCTAGGAGGTGAAAGAAAATGAAGAAACTTAAGTTGAAAAAATCAGTCATACAAAAAGTAAAAGATTTTACTGAAATAACTATTGCAAGTATGGGAATAGCGGTACTTTTATTTGCAGGATTATCTTGTATTAGTTGGAGTGTAAAGCAATACGATCATCGAATGATTCAAGAAGAATACAACAAAAAGACTGATACAGTTGGAACCTATATCAGTCAAAAAAATTAATTAAAAAATTAAATTTCGTTAACATTGTAGCAAATGTTTAGCGAAATGTCAAAAGTGGGAGGAAATATGGGAACATATAAAACAGTAATAATTGGCACTATGATTGGGACTTTACTTGCTAAATTTCTACTATTTATTTTTGAAAAGTTTATAAAAAGCATTAGACATAAGAAAAAAGTTAAAAATGGTTAAAGATAACATTGCAAGTAGAAGAAAATAGTAAAAGTTTATTTCTTCGATAGCCAAGATTAATTTAATAGCTATGATTAAATTATGTGTATTTAACATATAAGTTGCTATTTCAAGTAAAAACATTATAAAAAACAAGATAATAAGCCAAATATATGAAGGAATGTTTTTCAAATATTTAAAAACTTTAGTTATAACGAAAGTAATAAAATTAACAAGCAATGCAATTAAAACTTGAATTACAAGGTTGTGCATAAATTAAGTCTCCTTTCTAAGTCAATTATAAAGGAGAAATAAGAAAAAACAAATACGAAAGGAGCAAAAAATGAATGACATAGATAGGTTTTCTTTCTTCAAAAGTTACTTAGAAGGTATAGAAAAACTAAAAAATGAAGAAGACAAAAAAGAAGTAGCATGGGCGATGATACAATACATTTATTACAATAAAGAGCCTGTCTGGTCTAAGAGAGAAAAAGAGAAAAAAGAACTTATATGGACACTGATAGTGCCAACTTTAGATAAAAGTAAAAATGTATCGGGTAACGCTAAAAAGAAACAAGATGAAAAATCAAATTAAAATCAAAAATAAATCAAATTAAAATCGACGATTTCAAATTGATTTCTATTCCTAGGAAAAGGAAAGGAATAGGAAGTGGATAAGGAAATGGAAATGGAGAGTGTGTATATATAAAAAGTACTTTATTTAAAAAAGAGTGGGAACAGTTAGAAAAATATTACAAGAAGAAACACACACGCGAAGAATCTAATTTTTACTACTCAAAATTAAAAGATTTAAGTGATGAAGTTTTCTTAAAAGCAATAGACAACGTTTACAACTATTGTAAATACTTTCCAAATATTGCAGAGATACGAGAACAAGTTCCAAGTCTTAAAGAAATAGTTATGGATAAGTTTAAAGATGTTAAATCAGAACCAATGACTGAAGCAGAACAAAAAGAGTTGGAGGAAATATTAAAAAAGTATAAATGAAACTATTAAAAAAAATCAAAAGAAAGAAAAGAGTTGTTTTACATAATGAATTTCAAATGGACCCAAAGTCAAAAATTATTTGGGAGTTATTAGAAGAAAACGACAAGTTAAAAAGAAGATTGGAGGAATTAGAAAATGAAAAAAACAGTAAAAGGTTACAAAGGGTTTGACAAAGATTTAAAATGTAGAGGTTTTCAATATGAAATTGGTAAAGAATATGAAGAAGAAGGAAAACCAAAGTGCTGTGATAATGGCTTCCATTTTTGCGAATATCCACTAGATGTTTTTAAATATTATGAACCTGCTAAAAGCAGATTTTGTAAAGTTGAAAGTTTAGGGGATATAGATAAAGAAAGTAATGATACTAAGGTATCTACAAATAAAATTAAAATTGGAGCAGAATTAAATTTTGAAAAACTTACTAAAGCGAGTATAGATTTTATTTATGAACATTCTAAAAAAACAAAATATAAAGGTAGTCATTTAAAATCTGCCTATTCAGTAGCCTCAAATACTGGAAATCGTTCAGTAGCCTCAAATACTGGAGATTATTCAGTAGCCTCAAATACTGGAGATTATTCAGTAGCCTCAAATACTGGAGATTGTTCAGTAGCCTCAAATACTGGATATCGTTCAGTAGCCTCAAATACTGGAGATTATTCAGTAGCCTCAAATACTGGAGATTATTCAGTAGCCTCAAATACTGGAAATCGTTCAGTAGCCTCAAATACTGGAGATTATTCAGTAGCCTCAAATACTGGAGA